>JBDHHK010000076.1:0-19168 GCA_039589395.1 Gemmatimonadota bacterium | reverse complement strand
TGATGGTGTTTCGGGTATCAGCAGCTATCTGCCTTCAACAGCTAAGGATTCAACGGGATACTCAGCGGCGCGAGAAGGACCAGCACCGCTTGCTCGGATGGTACCTCGACTGGTAGCTGCTTTGGACGATGTCCTATGCAGCGAACACACAGCGTGTACGAGCCGTCCGGGACGGCGAGCGCAAACCGACCGTCGGCCCCTGATCTCGTGACGGCCACCGTGTCTCGCTGTGAGTCGAGCAGCACAACTTCGATTCCGCTCAACGGTTCCGTGTTCACTGAGTCCACTACCTGACCGTGAAGTGTTTGTGAGTGAAGAGGGAATGCCACAACCAAGATGAATCCGATGGCAGCAATGAGGCTGCACAGGTGTTTCTTCTGAAAGAACGAGATTGTGACGACGGCACGCATGGAGACCTCCTGGCCGTCGGTGGACTTTAGGTCTCGTCGTCGAGCGGGCGTCAAACTGCGGCGTCAGGGCGGCGGCGGGGCGGGGTAGGCCACCGGCGCGAATCTGTTTTGGTGAAGATCGAAGTGACTCTACAAAGCTGCAGACGGCTCAGGGGGTTGGCAAGGGCGATGGAATGTCGAATATCGAATTTTCAATTGCCAATGTCCAAGGCTATCGATCCAACTCTGGAGTCCATGATTGCAGCACTTCATATTTGGACATTCCTTGTTCGATATTCAGACTTCAGCGATTCAACATGGGATATTGGACATCAAGTTTCCTGCTTTCTGAAAACAAGAACGGTTTGCCATGTATGCAACGATCCGAACCACAATCTTCCTCGCCGTCGCAATCGTCACATTGTGCTCGAGTGTCGCCCCGCAATCCGCACGCATCTCCGAGGAGACGCGTGTTCTCAGGACCTATCCGTTTTCGGAGCCCAATCCTATTCCGATATTGACTCGTGATCCGCGGCTCTACCCCTACCACACATTCGAGGGGTACTCCAAGGATGCGGTGCAGCGCGAATGGAAGGTCGTACACCTCGAGAACGATCTCATTGAAGTGTTTGTACTTCCCGAGGTTGGTGGAAAGGTATGGGGGGCCGTGGTGAAGGAGACCGGCCACGAGTTCATCTATCGCAATGAAGTGATGAAGTTCAGAAACATTGCGTTGCGTGGACCTTGGACCTCAGGTGGGATCGAATTCAACTTTGGCGTCATCGGCCACACACCCGCCACGGCTACCTCCGTCGACTACACGTTGCGTTCAAACCCCGACGGCAGCGTGAGCTGTTTCGTCGGGACGATGGATCTGCCCTCGAGAACCCACTGGCGCGTCGAGATCCGTCTGCCAGCCGACCGCGCGTACTTCGAGACCAACGTACTCTGGTACAACCCGACGCCCACCGAGCAGCCGTACTACAACTGGATGACGGCTGCTGCATTCGCGCAGTACGATCTTGAGATGGCGATTCCTGGAAACTCTTACCTTACACATCCAGGCGATGCGCGTGACTGGCCTATCGATCCGGCGGGTCGCTACTTACCTGAATACGCAAACAATACTCTCGAGGGACACAAGTCGTACCACGTGGTCGGTGAGTTGAACGACTTCTTCGGTGGGTACTATCACGATGAAGACTACGGCTTCGGCCATTGGTCGCGATATGAGGAAATGCCGGGCCAGAAACTCTGGCTGTGGGCCTTGTCGCGCGAGGGCGGCGTCTGGGAAGACCTTCTCACCGATACTGACGGCCAGTACGTGGAATTCCAGGCCGGTAGACTGTTCGTCCAATACTCCCCGGGCAGTGATGTCAATCCGATTACTCAAGCGGCCTTCGATGCCGGTGCAGCAGATCGTTGGACGGAGACTTGGTTCCCTGTGGAGGGTATTGGTGGCCTGACCGACGCATCCCGCGATGGAGCGATGTTTGTTGAGCGGTCGGGCGATAGAGTCAGTGTGAAGATCAACGCCTTAGGCGATATAGCTGCTACGTTGCGCGTCACTGCCGAAGATCGTGTTGTGGCTGAGATCCCGATTTCGTTTTCGGCGCTGCGGCCAGTAACGCATGAATTCGGTATACCTGACGGAGTCCCGTTCCGCGTTGATTTACCCGAGCTTGGACTCGACTATTCTTCCGACCCCACCGTGAGCGAACTCACGCGACCGTTTGAAATGGATCCTGCGGCGCGCGAGTCGATGCCGGATGTGGACGTCCGCGTGTTCGAAGCTAGAGAACTGCTCAAAGGTCGTCGTTACAAAGCCGCGCGCGAGCTTTTCCTATCGGCACTGAACCAGGAGCCTTGGAATCGCGAAGCATTGATGGGGCTCGCAGACCTTTCGTACAGACGTGGTCTCTATGAGCAAGGCTTAGTTCACGTGAACAGAGCACTGCAGCTCGATGCGTACGACGCCGCTGCAAACTTCCTGGCTGGCAACCTCTATCGAGCGTTGGACCGAGGCACCGACGCCCGTGAGGCTTTCGGCTGGGCGGTTCGATCCATGGAATACAGGTCTGTCGGTTATGTACAACTGGCTGAGTTGTCGCTTGCGAAAAACGATCTCGTGGAGGCAGCTCGCTATGCGCGTTTTGCGCTCGACTACGACCGTGTTTCAATTCCGGCTCGCAGGGTGCTCGCTCTGGTCGGTCGGAAGAGTGGCAACGCTTTGCTTGCCGCGCAGATGATGGACTCGATATTGGAAATCGACCCACTCAATCACTTTGCTCGAGTTGAAAGACTACACCCGAAACAAGGTTCGTCGGCGTCAAAAATACTCACGTTCATGCAGAGTGAGTATCCCGACCAGGCTCTTCTCGAACTCGCCATCGACTACGTTCGACTTGGCGCTACTGAAGATGCGTTGTCGATTCTTGAAATCGGCCAAGACGCCTTTCCCAATCCGCTGTTCCGGTTTTGGCAAGCGTGGCTGATGCAGGACCCGTCACTTCTGCCTTCGTCCACAGATCTGGGATTTGTTTTTCCCTACAGGCAAGAGACGTGCAGAGTGCTCGAGTGGGCAGTGGAGTACGACAGCAACTGGTCGACGTCTTTCCTCGTCGCAATGAATCTTTGGGCTCTGGATCGGGAGGACGACGCAGCCGCGCGTCTGGAGTCACTCGTGGATCGCCCCGATTATGCACCCTTTTATGTTACCCGCGCGATACTTCTGGACCAGTTGCGCGGTAGAGACCAGGAAGCCGATCTGCGCCGTGCCGTGCAAATGGACGGAAGCAACCGGACCATCCGAATTCACCTAATCCGGTACCTCCAGAGCGCAGATCGATGGGAAGAAGCTCTCACCGAATCTGCGACGGCGCGCGAGCTGTTTCCTGACGATTTCAACCTCGACCTGCTGCACGTTCAGTCGCTCAACAATCTTGGACGTCCGCTTGAAGCAATCGACATACTGACCAGCACTCATGTCCTTCCATCGGAGAATGCTCGCGAGAGTCACCATCTCTACGAACAGGCGCATACTATGGCTGCGCTCGATGAAATGGACGCCGACGACTTTGAGGAAGCGCGCACTCACCTACGAGCGGCGTTGGAGTGGCCTGAGAGTCTAGGCCAGGGACGTCCATACGAACCGGAAGAGCGGTTCGTACGTTTTCTGCTGGGTCGTGTGGAATCGAACCTCGACAACTACGAGAGCGCACGAGAAGAGTTTGAGTCAGTTGCAGCGGCTACCGACCGTCGGGACATCAAGTCCGACCGACTGGATCTACTCGTGATACCTACACTTGTCGCCCTCGAGCGCTCAGCCTCCCTTTCTGAAGTGGTGTTTGATCAGGACACGGAGGTGGGGCGATTTGCGGGAGATCTGATTCGCACTATCGAGAGAGGTGGCGATGTGGACGCGACCTTGATGGGACTGGCAGTAGCACACGTGGCGCTGTTCGATGACGTCGTGGGAAGCATTCTGCTCAGAGCCTTGACGAGTGCGGATTATCGCGGTGGTAGTAGATGAGGGGCAGGAGTGATGTTCTTGCTTAATGAGTGAGTGTGCGTAGAAGACAAACAAGGCTTGTTACAGATACGAGAAAACCGGCAGGTGAATTGCCTGCCGGCGTTCTACGTGACGAAATGGTCACGAGGTCTCACAACAAGAATCTAGGCCTTTTGACGATAAACGCCAACCTGGCCAAGCGGCTGTGCCGGCGGCGGGATTCGAACCCGCAAGGGCGATTGCCCAGAGATTTGTGAGACCTCTACGTTTGCCAATTTCGTCACGCCGGCACTGAGTCGATTACGAACCGTGGCAAGCACTAGGCCGAGACATAGGGTCAGACAAAACACCTTCGAGCCGCGCTAGGATTATGACTGGCTTGCTCCGGCTCAGTTAACCACATACACGCGTGGTGGTGCAAAAACCTGCGACGCGATGTGCCATCTGTGAGGATGCGTATGAAACGCGGTTACGAGCTGGCCATGACTTTGGCGGTGATTAGTTGCACTGCCGGAACGGAGACTACTGGGCTTTTCGATGCGCCCGAAATCTCAAACGTCATTGACGGCGTTGTATTCGAGGCAGGCAACTGGGAACCCCACCTGGCGGCAGGGGCCGAGGGCAGCTCGTGGGGCAATCATCGAGCGGTTGTTGAGGTCGACAGTTCGGGCGCTGATATGGTGTTAGCTACCATTCCGTGGCGGCGGCGCGACGCCAATCCTGCAGCAAAATCCGTTGTGGTGGTTGATGCAGGAACGCAAGAACAAGTACACAATGTCCTCGCCTTGCGGATCGAAAACCTGTCAGGCGACGTCGCCTTCCAACCGAACGTGGGTTCGTCGACCTACTACGTGTACTACATGCCGTGGGAATCCACTGGTGGCTACTATCCGCGAATTACCTACCCTGATTTAGGCTCGACATCCGACCCGCGGTGGTTGGCGCGTGTACGTGGAGAGGATCCCGCGGGCTTACCGCGAGGTCGCACCACTCGCATCCAATCGGTGAACGATTTTCACAGCTTCTTCCCGATGGAAGTGATAGCAAGTAGAGCTGAAACCGAAGGCTTTATGGCGGACGCGAACGATGATTGGGCACTAGTGCCCGAACACAGGGATTATCCCGTTCGCATGCGTCACTTCGTTCCGTTTCACTGGACCGTGCGAGGTCAAACCAGTGAGTTCCACGGGCAAGCATTGAGGGGCGAATTTTTCACATTTCAACTTGCCGTAGTGGCAGGGGACGAGTCTACGGACGATGTCCGGGTCGAGTTTGAAGGTTTTCCTGAAGAGCTGAGCGGAAGGCTGACCTGTATCAGCTGCGGTGGCACGGATGAAAAGGGTGCGACCTTTGAAAAGGACGTGACTGTCCCGGCAACGCAAGTGCAACCGCTTTGGATCGGAGTCGATATCCCGGAGTCATTGTCACCGGGTGCTATCACAGGGAACGTGTCGGTGGCGACGTCCAACCGTGGGCGAAAGTCCGCAACTATCTCAATTGACGTTTTACGTGATCGCGTTATCAACCACGGGTTCAACTCTCCCGAGAAACAGACTCGACTTGCCTGGCTAAACTCGACCGTGGGTACTGATCCGGACTTTTTGATTGATCTGTTCGTCCCAGTGGCAGTCGAAGGGCACACTCTGTCCATTCTCGGTCGAACGGTTGAATTGGGCGCTTCAGGTCTTCCCAGACAGATACTCAGCTACTTCAATCCCGAGTTGACTCACTTCCTAGAGTCTCCGGAGCCCGTTCTCAACAGCCCCGTTGAGTTTGGCATTTCCGTAGGTGACAGGGACGAGATTCTCGAAGCGTCGGAATACGAAGTGAACCAACGCGCTCGTGGCCGAGCTGAATGGTCGGTCGAGAGTTCATCTGAAAACTTCTCGGTGACGGTAAACGGGGCACTCGAGTACGATGGGATGCTCGACTATCGAATTGATGTCAGGGCATTGAACGACGTTCGTGTGAGAGATATCGCGTTGCCGGTGACGCTGGTGCCCGATGCCGCCGAGTATATGCTTGGTTTGGGATTCCGCGGAGGCAAGAGGCCGCAGACGGTCGACTGGAAATGGAAGATCGAGAATCATCACGAAGGCGTATGGCTCGGCGGCGTCAACAAAGGCCTGCAATACGTCCTCCGCGATGAAAACTACGTACGGCCGCTGAACACCAATTTCTATCAGAACCAGCCTCTGGTCATGCCGAGTTCATGGTTCAACGAGAACAGAGGCGGGATACGAATCACATCCAGCGAAAAGGGTGTGATTGCTCGCAACTACTCTGGCCCACGCCGTATGAGCGAGGGCGAGACGCTCCAGTTCAACATCAGGTTCTTGTTGACTCCATTCAAGCCAATCAATACGGGAAGACATTTCCGCACTCGATTTGTGCACAAATATGTGCCGGTTGATTCGGTGCGCGAATGGGGCGGCACGGTGGTGAACATTCATCATGCGAACGAGATCAATCCCTACATCAACTACCCGTTCTTCCACCTGGACTTACAGACCGCGTACATCCAAGAGGCGCACGAAAAAGGCATCAAGTTCAAACTCTACAATACGATCCGCGAACTGACATACCGCGCCCATGAGCTGTTTGCTCTACGGAGCCTAGGCGATGAGATCTTGAATGATGGTGAAGGTGGCGGACACTCGTGGATGCAGGAGCATCTGGAGAGCAAGTACCACTCTGCGTGGCACGCCTGGCGAGTCGATGATGCAGCAATGCTCAACAAGGGCACTTCGCGTTGGACCAACTACTACGTCGAGGGACTCAACTGGCTGGCGGAGAATCAGCATATCGACGGCCTCTACCTGGACGATATCGCGTTCAGTAGGGAGACAGTCAAACGTATGATATCGGTGCTTTACCAGCACCGCGACGAAGTGGTCATCGATCTTCATTCCGCGAACCAATTCAACGTTCGTGACGGTTTCATCAACAGCGCAATGCTCTACATGGAGCACTTCCCGTTCATCTCACGCCTGTGGTTTGGCGAGTATTTCGAATACGACCGAGACGAAGACTACTGGCTGACCGAGGTGTCCGGGTTGCCGTTCGGTTTGATGGGCGAGATGCTCCAGGACGGAGGTCACCCGTACCGAGGAATGCTGTACGGTATGACCGCGCGTATGTACGGAAACGTGGACCCTCGTCCCGTTTGGCAGATGATGGACGAGTTCGGGATCGATGAGAGCCGCATGCTGGGGTACTGGTTAGAAGATCCGCCGGTCACGACCGACCATCCGCGGATACGTGCCACGACCTACGTGCGGCCAGACGGTTTGCTCATCGCGTTGGCGTCGTGGTCGAATGAGGACGAGCAGGTGAGACTGAACGTCGACTCAGGGATAATGAGCGGGTTGGGCGACGTGGACGTCTACGCCCCAGCCGTTGAAAGGCTGCAGGATGGCGGTGATGTGGATCTGTCGAATGTGATCGTGCCGGCGAATCAGGGGCTGTTCGTGTTAGTGCGTTGAGAGAGTCTCACTCCGTTCTCGGCAGCCGTCGACGCCCCGACGAGCTGGTTCTTGCCCACCAGTAAGACCAGCCGTCGGTGCGGACAGAAAAGAAATCATATTCTCCGTCATACCGATCTCCCATTGCATCGAGCTCGACCCACCCCGATACGCCCACGTAGTCCGCCATCACTGTTGCGAGAGTGGCTTCCAATTCTCCGTAACTTGCGCTGTGCCCGACGTTGGCAAGGGTCCGCGCCGCAACACGCGTGGCGTCGTAGGTCAACAGAGAATATGATCCTGGAGTCACACCAGTCGTGGATTCTATTCTTTCGATCACATGCCAGAACCTATCCGGCACATCAACACGATAAATCGGTGCGGTGTAGTCCACATCGACGGCAAACTCAGCCAGGGCAAGTTCGCTGAAGATGGACCAGCTTCCGACAAAGCCATCGCTCCCGAACCAACTGACGTTGCGCAACTGAGGAACACTGTCGATAGCCGTTCGGAAGAACTGCACACTTTCATCCATGCTCGTGAGCTGGATGGCCACTCGTGACGTGGGCCCGCCTCCGGTCGCTGCGGTGATATCTATCTGAACCTGTCTGAGAAGCGACGCCAGGTCGTTGTTGTTCTGCGGGTCATATGCATATGCGGAGACGACGGATCCTCCCTTTGCAGAGAACTCACGTTGCACCTCGGTAGCAACAGAAAAACCCCACGGGTCGTCACGGTAAACAAGCACAAGGAAATCATTGCCTCGCCGCCAGATGAGGTCTGCGAGGCTCTCTGCCATATGTGAGTCGTTCGGCGCTAGACGAAAGATGTGGTCGTTTCTGTTGGCGAGGAGCAAAGATGTGGAGCTTGGGCTGATGAGCAGGCTCTGAGAATCACCGATTCTCGATTCCACTGCCGCCACCTGCGCGCTCGTGTAGGGCCCGATCACCACGCGAATATTACGATGGAGGTGATTGTTCATCAGCACGGATGCAGCGTAGGGGTCTGACTGCGTGTCGGAGAAGTTCAAACGAAAATCCAGGCCCTCCTCCGCAAACTCCATCCTTGCATCTTCCAGGGCACACTCCATGGCTGCAACGTGAACTAATCCCGCTCCGCTGTTCGAGCCTGACAGCGACACCAATGCCCCGATTTCGAGGACTTCCTCGAAGTCAGGCGAGTACGTGTGGGTTTCCCAGCAGGCGGTCGCGCTCAGAATAACGAGAGCTATTGCGGTTACAGCAACGGCTCGTCCGCGGACCGTTGTTTTTCCAGGATCGATTCTCGAGTGCAACATGGTTACCCCGTCCGTTCCCCAGCGAGTCTTCCTCTCCTGAACGAACTTCGCGGTTCAATTCTGACTCGGGGAAGCCACCTGGGACGTACCGCAAGATTTAAGCTATTGAACTACAGTCACTTACGATGTGACCTGCCCGGCGGCGATTTGATGCGCATCGGTTGGGATTTGCACGTCCGATCACGCAACGACATCTTTAGACCGGACGGTTGAAACATTGAGTCCAAACAATACGTATGTACGCACAGTCGAACATGTTTCAATGTCAAGGAATTCGGCATGCCACTACCACGGTTTGAGAAGTTATCGCGAGAAAAACAGGAGCGGATTCTCGAGGCCGCCGCGAAGGTATTCACGGCGCACGGATATGAAAAAGCCTCGCTAAACCTGATGCTCAAAGCCGCAGGAATCAGCAAGGGTGCGGCCTACTACTACTTCGCTGACAAGGCCGATTTGGTGGGTACGGTCGTGAGGCACTACTGGCTGGATTCGCTGGTGCGGAGTAGTACTGCGCTCGCGGACCTTACTGTGGACGGTTTTTGGCGGACCGTGGCGGAGCTCTACCTTCATCCGTTTGGAGATGCCGAGGAACGGCCTTGGCTTTTGGGGCTGAGCCGGGCCGTTTGGGGCATACCGCGTGAACTGAAGAAGTCCGAACCACTAAAGAGCGTCGCCGATGAAGCTGCCGACTGGATGGCCGCCCTCCTTCGCAGGGGACGCGAGCTAGGCCTGGTGCGAGAGGACGTACCGGACGGCCTCCTCGTCGAACTGATCTGGACCTTGGACGGCGTGCACGATCGATGGCTTGGCGCGCATTGGCAGCAAATGGACTCTGCCGAGCGCGACAGAACCACCCGGCTGTTCATCAAGTTCCTGAAGAAGATCTTGGAACCGGAGCCGATTGATGAGGAGGCTGTATGAGCATTTCGACTATGCGCTCGTGGTCTCCCGAGCTGCAGAAAGAAGCAGCCACGCGCTTGGGTTCGGTCGCTGTGCTCTTTGCGACGATGAAGCTCGCGAGCATTCCGTTCATGTTGCTGTTGGACTTCATGGAGCTCACGACCTACGACTACCTGCTGGCCGTCGGTTTTATCACGGCGAGCTTCGTACTCTATGCCTTGGTCAAGTTCGAAACGTTTTCCGCTGCAGTTCTGATTGACCTGGGCTATCTGTACGCGGTGCTCGGCGCATTCGCTTTGGGTCTGAGCATCAACAAGATGCCGATACCGTCGTCACCGGTGGCTGGCTGGTCTCCGGTCGCAATTTGGGCATTCATCTTTCCAGTGTTGATTCCCGCACGGGTCTGGAAGGTTCTCGTGGTTGCCTTCTTCATCGCGATCATGGACCCAATCAGCTACCTAACGCTCGTCGCGCTTGGAGATGTGCCGATGCCGGACTCATTTCCGTGGGCACGCTTCGCGCCGGCGGGCTTCGCGGTGATGTTGGCGCCGATGATTTCGCGCATCGTTTACCGACTTGGCTCCGAGGCAACGAAAGCTCGGGAACTTGGCAGCTATAGGCTCGTGGAGCCACTCGGCAAGGGAGGCATGGGAGAAGTGTGGAGAGCAGAGCACCGTATGCTGGCCCGACCCGCAGCCGCAAAGTTGATAAGACCCGATGCGTTGTCGTCCAATCCCGGAGCTGCGTCAACGTTGGTGAAACGCTTCGAGCGTGAGGCACAGGCCACCGCCCAGCTCACATCTCCCAACACGGTACACATCTACGACTTCGGGACCGCAGACGATGGGACGTTCTTTTACGTCATGGAGATGCTCGACGGTGTCGACATGGAGACGATGGTGAAGCGGTACGGACCGTTGTTGCCAAGCCGTGTGGTCCACCTATTGATTCAAGCTGCGCGATCTCTGAGAGAGGCTCATCAACATGGCCTCGTCCATAGGGATATCAAGCCGGCAAATCTCTTTGTATGCCGCTGCGGAGGCTTGACCGACTTCGTGAAGGTGTTGGACTTTGGACTAGTGGCCACAACGCTGGAGAGCGATGGGGTAGACAGCGCGCAGCTGACGAGCGATGGGCTCGCGCCCTGCACGCCAGGCTACGTTGCTCCTGAGATTGCTTCCGGCAAGCCAGACCTAACTGGGGCCGCCGACCTCTATAGCTTGGGGTGCGTAGCATACTGGCTGCTGACGGGGGAGTTGCTCTTCGAAGGTGACACTCCGATGGCGATGATCATCAAACATGTTAGCGAGCGGCCCGGATCTCCTGCGGCCAAGAGTCCCTTTGACGTTCCGGAAGAGCTGGATAGACTCATCCTACAATTGCTGGCAAAAGAGCCAAACGAGCGCCCCGCGTCGGCCGAGGCCCTCGAGCGTGCACTAAAGCAGATTGAGATCGAGGAGTGGACGGAAGCCGCCGCGGATGCGTGGTGGGCCAGAAACCAACCGACTATGGACCGCAGGTCGGATATCGCAGGGATGACCGATTCTGCAACCCTCGTACGCGCGGCCAGTAACTGAGGTGTCCGCTGTTGCCGTGAAAGGCACTTGCGGCACTTTCCGAGGTTCTGTATGTCACCCAAGAGAAGGGCCGGGACACCAAACGGCGTCTCGGCCCCACGATCATCGGTCAGAAGTAGCGCTCCGCTGCTAGGTTCACGTTTTAGGTGTGCCGCGGGCTCTCCTGACGGATGAGTCGTGCCTTCTTTGTAGAGCAATACCCGTGCCGTTCCGCCGTTGTTGCCAGCCGAAGGTTTTTCGGATTGACAGTTGCTAGTTGCACCTACTCGTTGTTCCGTTTCCCCCGTCAGATGGCCGATTTCGAAAGGGATCGCAACTTGTGGGAAACTCAGAGGCGCGTGTCATCTTGTACTGAATTCCGTCATCGGCTTTTGGACATGCCTTATGTGTGGCAAACATCGCATAACAGAGGCATGAATTGCCGGTCGATTGGTAATTGGGTTCCCGAATTACCCTCTGTTGTTCTTCCAACGCTGAACGTATCATTTGGCATACCCTTCTCGATTCCAACTCTTGCCGGAGGTCGGCGATGAATCAGCCATCGTTCGTGGCTCGGATCGCAAAACTAGCTTTAGTGGTTCTTGCATTGGCAGCACTGGTGATGCCTGCATCAGCACAGAGGAAACCGATCAACATTGCGCTCGTCACGCCGATTCAGATTGTCCCGGAGGATGTGGGAGTCTCCGGATTCCGCTGGAACATCATCTACGGCAAGAACTCCTCGATGAGCGGACTGGACATCGGCATCGCAAATCATGTAGCCGGTCACATGGAAGGTGTGCAGTTAGGATGGGTGAACATGACGGAATCGATGGTGGGCTGGCAGGATGGCATAGTGAATTACACCGTGGGAGAGTTTGAGGGCTTCCAGTGGGGTGGAGTGAACTATGCTGGCCGCATCAACGGATTACAGCTTGGTATCGTGAACTATGCTGAACGTGCCAACGGCGTCCAGGTCGGTCTCGTGAACATCATCAAGGAAGGTGGAATGTTTCCGGTGATGATAATAGCGAACTGGGGGTTCGAGCAGGCGAGAAATTGACCAACGGAACAACGTGTCAGCCAAAAATCGTGGCCTGGCCGACGGAGGTAAAGACAGTGAAGGAGACTATCCGCTTCACGCTGAACGGTGCGCCGGTGACGCTGGAAACTGAGATAAATCGGAAGCTGCTTTGGGTCCTCAGAACAGACTTGGAAGAAACTGGGACAAAGTATGGATGTGGGGCGGGGATGTGTGGTTCGTGCACGGTTGTGGTGGACGGCATTCCGGTGCGGTCCTGCATCGTCAATGTCGACTATGTGCGGGGAAAGGCCGTGACGACCATCGAGGGCCTCGCCACGGATGGAGAGCTACACCCTCTACAGAGAGAGTTCTTTGAACATGGGGCGTACCAGTGTGGCTATTGCACACCAGGAATGATCATGAACGCTTACGGCATGCTCCAGGAAAATCCAACGCCGTCGCGCACCGAGATAATAGAGGGCATGGAAAATAACCTCTGTCGATGCTCAGCCTACAAGCGGATCATAGAGGCGATCGAATCGGCCGCCGGAATTGGTGGAGGCGACCATGAGTGACGTCTACAAGATGGAACGGCGTGAGTTCGTGAAGATCCTGGGTGGTGGAATCGTGGTGTGCGTCAATTTGGGATCCATTGCCGGCCTCGCTGCATGTGAGAGACGGGGCTTTCAACGTGGATACCCGGACGACATCAACGCCTATCTCCATATCGCTGAAGATGGTGAAATCACTCTTTTCTCTGGCAAGATCGAGATGGGGCAGGGCATCATGACGTCCCTGACTCAGATGGCAGCCGAGGATCTGGGCGTAGGTATCGAATCGATCCAAATAGTGATGGGAGATACCGACAGGTGCCCCTGGGATATGGGTACTTTCGGTTCCCTCACCACACGCATGTTCGGACCTGCAGTCCGCGCGGCTGCGGCCAAGGCCCGTTTGGTGTTGACGGATATGGCCGCGGAACGACTCGGCGTGGACCGACAGTCGCTGTCTGTTGAGAACGGGGTCGTATTTGTGTCCGGCGATCGGAGTCGCAGCGTTACGTTTGGAGAACTTGCCCGCGGGCAAGCAATAACACACACGGTGGATGAGGAGGCGGTTCAGCGCTCCGTTCAGGATTTTGCGGTAATTGGGCAGTCGCCGTTGCGCCTCGATGGAGTGGAGAAAGTCACAGGTGCTGCGGAGTATGCGGGAGATATCAGGCTGCCGGGCATGCTTTACGCTCGGATCCTACGGCCGCCAGCACACGGTGCAACGCTTACCAGCGTGGACACGTCGGCGGCGGAATCCATGGCGGGTGTCACGGTGGTAAACGAAGACGGGATTGTAGCGGTTCTTTGTGTGGATCCGGAGCTAGCAGGTCGTGCGCTCAGAGCGGTGAATGCGGAATATGATGAACCGAATCCAACGGTAGATACCGAAAGCATCTACGAGCACCTGGTTGACGTCGCACCCGAACCAAACGTCCCCGACGAAGAGGGGGACCTCGGCGCCGGCCGAGCCGCTTCGGAGCGTACGTTCGAGGAGACCTACTACAACGCCTACGTTGCACACGCGCCGATAGAGCCACACACAGCGGTCGCTGAGGTCACTGATGGCAAGGCGACAGTGTGGTCATCTACTCAGGCACCTTTCACGCAGCAGCAGGGGGTAGCACGGGCACTCGGTTTCGATCCGGAAAACGTGCGTGTGATCACTCCTTACGTCGGCGGAGGTTTCGGTGGCAAGGTGAGCGGACGTCAGGCGGTCGAGGCAGCAAGACTTGCGCAGATCACGGGTACGCCGGTACAGGTGGCCTGGACACGTGCAGAGGAGTTCTTCTACGACCAGTTCCGCCCGGCCGCAACCATCAAACTCACTTCCGGAATCGACGCAAACGGCAAACTCACACTTTGGGATTATCTGGTCTACGGTGCCGGCGCCCGCGGTTCTGATGTTTTCTATGATGTACCGAACAAGAGTGTGAGGGTGTTCGGGGAATGGGGCGGCGCTCCAGAAGGTTTGCATCCGTTTGCGGTGGGTGCCTGGAGGGCTCCTGCCGCGAACAGTAATAGGTTCGCCGCGGAGCAGCAGATCGAGATCATGGCGTACGCTGCCGGCATAGACCCGCTGGAGTTCCGGCTTTCCAATACGTCGGATGAACGCATGCTGGCCACACTAAGAGCGGCGGCTGATCGGTATGGCTGGCAGCCACGATCCACGGCAGCACGAAATGGGCGAGGTCGTGGATTGGCATGCGGCATCGATGCGGAGACGTACGTTGCGCTGATAGCTGATGTGACGGTCGACGTTGCTTCAGGCTCGGTCAAAGTGGACCGCGTGGTATGCGCCCAGGACATGGGTATCGTGGTGAATCCCGACGGTAGCCGCATGCAAATGGAGGGATGCATTGCCATGGGGCTTGGCTACGTGTTCAGCGAAGAGTTGAGATTTGAGGGTGGGAAGATCCTCGACTCGGACTTCGCTAGCTACAAACTGGCGACCTTCTCACAAATGCCGCAAATAGACACCGTATTTGTCTCGAACGACGCGCTTCCGCCAAAGGGGGGTGGTGAGCCCGCTATCATCAACATGGGAGCCGTGGTAGCCAACGCGATATTCGATGCAACTGGTGCACGAGTGTACCGTCTGCCGATGACTCCTGAGAGAGTACTGGAAGCGCTCTCCAACGTGTAGCAAAAGGCTTTGCTCTAGACCGAGCCGCCGCCGGTGCCGTTGGTTCGCTCGTTTATGCAGTCGAGTGCGTCCTCAGCAGCTTCGGCAACATCTTCGTGGCTGTCGCCGAGCAGTTTTTCCAGGGCAGTTCTTGCGCTCTCGTGGCCTATAGCACCGAGAAGGTCTGCCGTGTCACCTCGCCGTGCAGGATCATCAGTTTCCAGACTAGGTAGTATTCGATCGACCAAAACATCGAGCGAGCTTGGATTTACTTCGACGGAATTTTGGGCGACGAGGCTCAACCCGATTCGTTCCTCCAGTGTGCTTTTATTCCACAGCCCTGCGAAGGCGGATATGCCTCGTCCGTCAACGAGCCAATCGCTCGCGTCTTCGATGCGGCCAGATTTTATGAACGAAACGAACACCGCATCTTCCGCTTTCGGTCCCTGAAGTTCCACAACTCGGCGGGTGAGTTCATCCTGAGTCACGACTCCGACGATGGTGAGGCCTCCGTTGATCACGAGGGTTGGCACCGACCGAACCTGATACCGCGATGCCAGCTCGGCGTGTTCACCTGCGTCCAACACGGTAACTGTCACCATAGAATTCGCGGCGGCAAGGGCAGAAGCTGCACGCACAGCGTGAGGGCAGTTGGGGCAACCTTGAGCAGTGAAGACCACGATCTCGAATGGTTCCGTCAAGTCAGCGAGTTTATCCTGTGCATTTCCGTTTGAAAGGCTTTCGGCCATTGTTGGGAACCCCGATGTTAGTGGCGGAGGCGGGCAAACGTTAGTACGACCGCCTCCTATTCGACCAGCAGCATTGAGTACCGGTTCATTATTTGGTCGTGCTTACTGAGCACGTCGATGGGGAATCCAAGTGATCGGACTGTCCCGAAAACGTCGACTGCCAGGGCCTCAGGGCTGGGCCGTGCCAACTTTGGTTTCTTGCAGTCAACTCGCGTCGCAGCGCACTCTTTGCACATACGACACTCATCCATCTTCAACAAGAACGCCTTTTGGTACCCGGAGAGAAACACCTTCCTCTCGAGCTTAATCAACCTCGCATTCCTTTTGTGACACCAAACGTCACGGTCCTTGGGATCTTCCAGCTTTGTAGATAGTCGCATCACGAGAATCTGGTCGTATTCGCGAAAGAGGTCGCGGCACTCCGCCACGGACGGTACCGCGGGAGGGCAGCCACCCTTTTTCCCATAGGTCTCACACCCAAACATGCACTTGAAGCGAACCCATTGGCGCACCTGGATCTCGTTTCCTGTGGTCCATTTGTATTCATCCGCTCCAAACTTCGCTGCCAACTTCTCGATGCTAGTGCGATCGGCCTGTTTCATTACGCTTGCTCCAGTTTTGCACGGTGCCCCTTTACTGCTTCATCTCGCGGTGAGTATGATATCGCCGTGAGTGATGCCAACGCCACTTCTTGGCGCGAGGAAAGTGTCTCACCGCCAGTCTGCGCTCTGCACTCTCCACTCCATCACCCCATGGCCACAGCTGTCCGATTGACTAGATTGCCTGGCTGTCGAAATCACCATCTATCCCGGACGGGAGAACGCCGTCATGCGAAATCGTACCTATTTGTACCCAACCTTGATGGTCATGTTGTCACTCGCCTTTGTCGCGTGTAGCGGCGAGTCCGAAGCCGTACCGGAGATTTCCGAGGCAGAGATCACTGCCGAAGTACCGGAGTTGGACGCGGTACATGATCTGATGTATCCGCTCTGGCACGGTGCATACCCCGCGCAAGACTTCGACAGTATTAGGCAACTCGTGCCTCAATTCGAGCCGATGCTCGCGGCAGTGGATGCGGCGGAATTGCCGGGGATACTTCGTCACAAACAAGAAGGATGGGACAACGGTAAGACCGTAATGATGTCATCATTCGACGGCCTCAAGGATGCGATAGAGGCGAATGACAATGATGCGATTCTGTCCCACGCTGAAGCATTTCATACGGGTTACGAGCAGCTCGTACGAGTCATCCGTCCGCTCGTTCCTGAGCTGGAGTCGTTCCACCAGGAGCTGTACAAACTGATCCACTACTACAGCCCAGCAAACGATGAAGCCAAGATGCACGACGCATTTGTTGCCATGAGCGAGAAGATGGATCCACTCAAGGCGGCGACGCTACCGGAGAGGTTGGCTGACCGTCAGGGCGACTTTGACGCCGGTGTGGCGGCACTCGGAGAAAGGCTGAACGAACTGGATGACGCTCTGCACTCGTCCGACGCCGAAGCGATCAAAGCGGCGGTCGATGCGGTGCACGCGGCATATGGTGGAGTACAAGGGGTGTTTCAGTAGGGAAAGGTGAACCCGTTTCGAATATCCCTCCGGGATTCGTACTGGAGGGATGGTGCATATCATGAAACAACAACCGAACGACTACGGCCCCATTGCTCACCTTTACGACACATATGTGTCGGTGGATTTTGACATTCCTTTCTTCGCCGATCAGGTGTCCAGACACCCTGGTCCGGTCCTCGAGCTCATGGCAGGTACGGGTCGAGTGTCGTTCGATCTAGCGAGAGTCAATCCACAGCTAACCTGCGTAGACCTTTCTGTCGAGATGCTCCGGGTCTTGAAGAAAAAGGCAGGTACCGTCGATCCGGCCCCGAGGGTTGTCTGCGCCGATGTGCGGTCGCTGCCGCTCGAATGCCAGTTCGAGCTAGCTCTCATACCGTTCAACTCCTTTTCTGAATTGACTTCGAATAGCGATCAAACACGTGCACTTGCCGAGCTCAATCGCGTTCTAGTTGAAGGTGGGCATCTGATTTGTACTCTCCACAACCCAGTGGTGAGAAGGAAATCGCTTGATGGCCAGCTTCGTCGTCTGGGCACTTTCGAGTTGGAAGAAGACCGTCGACTCGAGCTATGGGCGAAAGGGGAGATAGACCCCGAAACCGGCCTGGCATATTCGCGACAGTCGTACAGAATATTCAGTGATACCGGAGAACAAACCGACGAGCAACATCAAGATGTTTGTTTCGCGCTTATCCGCAAAGAAGAATTCGAATCAATGGCGCGTGATGCTGGTTTCGGGATAAAAAACTTGGTCGGAGATTACGAAGGGACTGCGTACTGCGAGGACAGCCCGTTCTTGATCTGGACGCTCGAGAAGCTACCTGGGCCGAACCACTAGGGCAGCATGCGCTCGCAAAAAAAAACCGGTGTGATGAAGAGAGCTGCCTTGCTTGGTCTTCTCACAAATCACACTACCTTGCGCCCATCAAGAATTCATCAAGCCATCGGTTTTGGCGCTCGACGTCACACAGGGTCGGCCGTATCTTGGCGCTGGTAGAAACAAACAACTCGCGAGTCGGATCTAGGGTGGGCCAAGAGAATGGACATAGGAATGATCGGGATGGGTGTAATAGGGGCAAGTATGGCAAAGCGCCTGTCATCTGTCGGCAGAGTGGTGGTTTTTGACAAGAACGACGAGGCGGTTCGAGAATTGGTGTCCAATGGCGCAAAGGCAGCGACAGGTGTCGACGATCTGGTCGCACAACTCGAGGCGCCGCGCGCCATATGGCTCATGCTTCCGGCCGGTGAGCCAACCGGGTCGACGATTGAAGAATTGTCTCACCTTTTAGAGACAGACGACATCGTCGTTGACGGTGGCAACAGTCATTTCCGGGACTCCATGCGCCGTGCGAAGGAATTGGCAGAGCGGGGAATCCATCTGCTGGACGTTGGGACGAGCGGCGGCATACAAGGAGCAAGACTCGGGTATGCTCTTTTGGTTGGAGGCGACGAAACGGTGGTGGAACGACTCAGGCCCATTTTTGTCTCACTGGCTTTTGACTCGGAGAGGGGTTGGGGCAGGGTGGGACCCCAAGGTGCGGGGCACTTCGCAAAGATGGTGCACAACGGAATCGAATACGGGATGATACGGGCGTACGCGCAGGGATTATCCGCGCTCGAGAGCGATGAGAACTTCGGTATGGACCTCGGAAAGGTCACAGACATCTGGTGCCATGGAGCGATGGTCCGATCGGCTGTTCTCGATCTGACCCGTGAGGCTCTTTTGGAGAATCCGGAGCTAGGTGCGCTAGCGCCCTATGTTGCAGACGTGGAGCCAGTGAGACGCACCAGGAAAGACGCTATCGACCAAATAGCTCAGCGGGGCTACGATAGGTATCAATTTGCTTAGGTGCTGAACCCACCGGCAATCCATTGGGGTGTTGTTCGGCCGCGGCTGAACACTATGCCACGGCAGTGCCGGGCCACTCATCCTAGACGGGAATGTGTTGTTTAGCCGCGGAAGAACGCGGAGTACGCGGAAAGCAGCTGGAGTTTGGATTCCCCGCCCAACGCCAAGAAACCGTCCGCGTCTGTCC
>JBDHHK010000075.1:0-19302 GCA_039589395.1 Gemmatimonadota bacterium | reverse complement strand
GATTAGGCCGTGAGGTGTCCATCGCATTATCTCACGATCCTTGAACGTACCAGGTTCGGACTCGTCCGCGTTGCAGCAGAGGTAGTGGGGACCCTTCTTCTCCTTGGGCATGAAGCCCCACTTGACTCCGGCCGGGAATCCTGCTCCTCCACGACCCCGTAGTCCAGCTTCTTTCACTTCATCGATGATCGTATGCCGGTCCATCGAGAGGGCTTTCTCGAGGGCCTTATAACCACCTCTTGCTACCCAACCATCGTAAGTGCGCGCTTCGGGGTCGCCAAAGTACTTGCTCAGCAAGACGGTCTCTTTGGGGTGCGGAGCGTGAGGATAGCCCATTACTTGTACCTCCCCACTATCTCAGGCACCTTTTCTGCGGTCACCGACTCGATGAACTCGTTGTTGATCATCACGACGGTTGGAAACCCGCAGGCACCAAGGCACTCGACTTCGATTACCGTGAACTTACCGTCTGCTGATGTGGTACCGAGTTCACCACAGTCAGTATGCTTTAGGAAAGCTTCCACGACGTCTTCCGCCCCACAGATGTTGCACGGCGTAGTAGTGCAGATTTGGACGAAAAAATCGCCGACGGGGTGTTGGTGGTACATCGTGTAGAACGAGACCACACCTTTTACGTACGCCGGCGTGAGTTCGAGCACCTCTGCAACTTCGGCCATCGCAGAATCGGCGATCCACCCACGTGTCTCTTGCACCATAAACAGCGCGGGCAACAGTGCCGCCTGCTTGGTGGGGTAACGCTTGAGCAGCTCGTCGAGCTTCTCTCGCGATTCTCCGGTGAAAACGAGCTCGTACGGCTTGGTCTCCTGCATCAACGATCAATCTCCCCCATCACGATGTCCACGCTTGCATTGATCGCGATCAGGTCTGCTATCAGATGTCCCTCGGCCATCTTGGCCAACGCCGCCAGATTGATGAATGACGGCGGTCGAATGCGCCATCTTACCGGTTTAGCCGATCCGTCGGATACGAAATAAAATCCCAACTCGCCCTTCGGGTTCTCAATGCTGCAGTATGCTTCCCCGACCGGCGCCTTTACACCTTCCATGACGGTCTTGAAGTGGAAGATCATGGCTTCCATTTCACTCATCGCGGCGGTCTTGTCAGGTAATATCTTGCGCGGATCCGCGACATTGATGGGTCCGTCCGGCAATCGATCTAGCGCCTGCTCGAGAATTCGAACCGACTGCCGCATCTCCTCGACCCTGACGAGATACCTGTCGTAGACATCGCCACGTTCCCCGATGGGAACGACAAAATCATACGTTTCGTAGTCGAGGTAGGGTCTGTCTTTCCTGAGATCGTAGTCCACTCCGCTGGCGCGCAACATCGGTCCCGACAACGAATAGTCGATCGCATCCTCGGCAGACATCACTCCTATGCCCTGCGTACGCCCGCACCAGATTGCGTTTTTCGTCAGCATGTACTCGACTTCGTCAAACATCTTAGGAAGGCGCTTTAGACACTTGCGCAACTCAGCCTCGAAACCGTCGGGTATGTCAGCCATTAGGCCGCCGACACGAGTGAGAGTCGTAGTCAGGCGTGCACCAGTCCAAGCTTCCTGGAGGTCATAAAGTCGTTCTCGTTCCTGGAAGGACCAAAGGAACGGTGTCATTGCACCGATATCGATTGCGGTAGTACCCACCCACACGATGTGCGAAATGATACGGCTGATCTCACACGCGATCACACGGAGCACCTTGCAGCGTTCCGTGATCTCTATACCCATCAGCTTCTCGGCTGCCATTGCCAAACAAACATTGTTGGACATTGGCGCGAGATAATCCATGCGATCCGTAATCGGAATGATCTGGTTGTAAAACCGGTATTCTCCGAGCTTCTCCATGCCGGAGTGCAGATACCCTATATGAGGAATCACGCGCTCGACGACTTCGCCGTCCAATTCCACTACCAGACGCAGCACGCCGTGCGTTGCTGGGTGTTGCGGTCCGATGTTAATCAGGAGGTGCTCGCCGCCAATTCCAGGCTCTTCGTCAGCAACGCCCAGTGGAACCCGAATCGGGCGGCCCTGAGCGTCGAGGCCTGATGTAGCCAGGTCGAGTTCGACCGATCTCTTCTCACCCATTCTTATTCGGACTCCTCGGCGTCCGGCACGATTGCTCGTTCCCCTCTGGCCAGCCTGTCTTTCATATCCTCCGGCAAGTCACCGAGTGAATCGGCAATCGCGAGTTCCTCCAGCGAGTAGTGCGCTTCGGGATTGGCGTGCAGTGCCTGACGCAGTTGCTCCGATCGTGGGAAGCGCCCAACCAACGGGAAGTCCTTTCGCAGCGGATGACCCTCAGCGTATGTCTCCCACATGAGGATGCGCCGGAGGTCGGGGTGGCCGCGGAACTCGATGCCAAACAGATCGTAGACCTCACGTTCAAGCCAGTCAGCCCCACGCCAAACCGGGACGACTGACTCCACGGCAAGTTCGCCATCTTTGGGCAGAGCGATCTTCACGCACAGCTGAACCTTGTGTTCGAGCGAGAACAGGAAGTAGACGACCTCCAACGGGCGCTCGGGTTCTCTATGCTCAACGGCAGTCACATCGATCAGATAGTTGTACCTGTGCTCTGGATCATCTCTCAGCCATCGAAACACTTCGAGGGCGTTTTCCGCATCGACAAACACGACTGTATCGCCGCACGACACGTACGCCTCGCCGATTCTGTCGCCGAACTCTCCGCGGAGTGCATCTACCGAACTATTCAACTCCGTCATTTCTCTCGTGTCTGATGAACCGACGAACCAAACGCCTTCGACAGTTCGTCAACGTTCTGGCCTGGCATCCGCAAAGCCCCCGCGGGGAGCGGGCGCTCCTCGCGGATCTCGCTGTCTACCATGGTCTCACCACGGATCTTCTTGTGAAGAAGCAGGATCCCGTAGATCAGCCCTTCTGGTCTAGGCGGGCAACCCGGCACATACACATCGACGGGGATGATGGTGTCTATCCCTTGCGTCATAGCATAGTTGTCGAAAATCCCACCGGTCGAGGCACAGGCTCCCATCGAGATGACCCACTTTGGCTGCGGCATCTGGTCGTAGATGCGACGTAGGACGGGGGCCAGCTTGAACGGAACTCTGCCGGCGCAAAGGAGCATGTCCGCTTGGCGAGGAGAATACCCCATGCGCTCCATGCCGAATCGCGACAGATCGTATCGGGATGCGGCGGTGGCCATGAACTCAATTGCGCAACAGGCCGTGCCGAACGGCATCGGCCAAAGGCTGTTGGCCCGAGCCCAGTTAACCAGCCAATCCATGCTGGTTACAATCCAATTGGGTGAAGCGTGCGACAGGTTAGACTGTCCCCCACCCGCCCCGGCTCCCCCAGTTGGTGCTACTCCCATTCGAGCGCACCTCGCTTCCAGACGTAGACGAATGCAACAAGTAGGATCATCACGAAGACTAGCATTTCGACCAATCCAAATAGGCCTAAATCTCGAAATGCCACTGCCCAGGGGATCATGAACACCACCTCGATATCAAACACGATGAACAACATCGCAACGAGGTAGAACTTCACGCTGAATCGATCGCGCGTACCACCGAGCGGAGTCATGCCCGATTCGTAAGGCATACCTTTTACGTCGGTTGGTCGGCGCGGTTGAAGTAGGTGCGACAGTGCGATCATTGCCACCGCACTGACCACCGCCAACCCTATCATTAATAGAAGGGGAGTATACTCCCTCAACATTGTTACCCGTGGGTTTCGTGAAAGAAATCACAAATTTCGAGCAGTGAAGTTACTCAGGCGATTCGGAAGGTGTCAAGCAAGCGAAAGTTGGCTGGTAACCGGTGCGTAAAACCGGATATTGGGCTCGTGTATGACGCGAATGATCCATCGATTTAGCCACTCCAGGGTGCCACGGTTCGTGTCTCGGTCACCCGAAATCTGCGGTCGTGCCGCATCGGGTGTGGATTTCGGACGCGCTGACAACGATATTTGTGCATCGTGAGCAACAAGATCGCAAAATTCACTAGTCTCGAGGCGGCACTCCCCCGCGCTCGCTCCAGGGTCGGATAACTAATGGCACTCGTCCGCTGTCCCGTTCACAAGATCCCTTACAACGACGACAATCCCAGAGGGTGCCCAGCGTGTGCGCGCGAACAAGAAGGTACTGGGCGCGTGTCGGTGATGCAGGAACTCGCGAAGGCACAGCGCCCTGAGGCCCCGCCAGCGAAGCCCGCTCCCGAACCACGCGTCTCAACCGCGAAGGCGCGTCTCGAAGGGAGAGGCGCGCCGCCCTCGCATCCAGCCTTCCGGAGGCCGTCGACGGGTGCCATCGCGGCACCTCCCCCATCTTTTATAGCAGATGCGTCAACCTCCAGGTTCTCGACGGGTGTATTGAAGGAGCGGTTCAGGCAAATCGCAATAGTTGCTATAGTCGTTTTGGTGATCGCCCTGATCCTCTTCTCCGGCCCGACCTTCAGAGAAGGTATGTATCCTGTGGCTGTCACAGGAACTCCGCGGCCGTTGCCGCTGAACCCGAATGTGAACGTCACTTCCGCCTTTGGGACGCTGGGTACGCGGTCTCCGAAGGCCAACCCCGATTCGCCACGGCTCGCGCGGTATACGTATGGTTCCGACTTGTCTGTGGACGCATCGAACGGCATCATCTATGCGATCACCATACGCATCCCCAATCGTAACTGGAGGGGGTTGCACGCCGGCATGTCAGAGCAAACCGCCAGCGGCGCGCTCGCCCTGTTGGGCAGACCCACAGAGCCGATCGCCGCTGCACCGACCCAACCTCAGGAATTGGGTGGCTACTGGGTATATCCTTCGCTCGACGAAAGGCCGCGCCGCACGCTACAGGTTGAGGTCAGACCGCCCAATGGTTGTTTCGACATTCAAGTAGACCTCCAGCCGCAAGCGTACGGAACACTGGACGACGGTGATCGTCGCTACGCCGTTGTAGGGATCGATGGTCCGGGGCTATCCTGGGTGGTTACTCGAGTACGTGTGGTTTCCAGGTCACTCAGAGGTCC
This sequence comes from Gemmatimonadota bacterium, assembly GCA_039589395.1. Lineage (GTDB taxonomy): Bacteria > Gemmatimonadota > Gemmatimonadetes > Gemmatimonadales > GWC2-71-9 > JBDGYW01. The sequence continues at coordinate 14,292 of JBDHHK010000075.1, read as the reverse complement.
GTACTCCGGCGTCCCTGCCTGCTGACGGCTAGAACCCTCCCAAGCCGAGGTTGTCTTCATGACAGATCCGGCACCCCCAACGGTGCGGCCCCTATGCGCGCAATCGGAGTATGAGCAGGCGGTTGCCCTCCAGGAGCAGATATGGGGAGCAGATGTCAAAGAGACCGTACCTGCATGCATCCTTCAGATATCTCAAGAGGTAGGAGGCGTCGCGGTGGGCGCGTTTGCAGCTGATGGCCAGTTGGTGGGTCTTGTCTTTGGCCTGACCGGTCTCCGGGACGGGTTGTTGGCGCATTGGTCACATATCCTTGCCGTCGAAGAGTCGTGGCGTGACAAAGGGATTGGCCGACGGCTCAAGGAGCACCAGCGAAATGTCTTGTTGGAGATCGGTGTCGAAAGGATGTATTGGACCTTCGATCCACTCGAGTCGCGCAACGCCCACCTGAATCTCAATATCTTAGGCGCATCAGTCGAGAGCTACGTACCGCACTTCTACGGAAAGGTGCCGGTAGCGGCAACAGACACCGTAATCGGAACCGACCGGTTTGTGGTGCGATGGGATCTTTCGGGAAAGTCGACCAAATCTGCCTGCAATGGTAAACATCTGACCGAAATTCCTTCAGTTACTCTGAGTTTTGAGCTAGGAACGTCCGATCAACAGGTGGAGCCGAAAGCAGGAGCTGCGAATGTCGTGCGAGTGCAAGCACCTGATGATATTCAGACACTGAAGCGTGCGGATCCAGATTCGGCAAGGCAGTGGCGGGAGATGACCCGTCGTGCCTTGATCAATTACCTTGATGCTGGTTACGCGGTCGCCGAGTTCAGGCCCGAACCCGTAGGCGGCGGTGGTTGGTACATACTGGTCGACCAACGCTCTCGAGAACGGATGCTCCACGATGAAGGATCAGCAAGTCGATAGCCTAGTGTCTCCACAATTGAGAGACCGTCTGATAGCATTGCGGCATGACTTACATCGTCATCCGGAGTTGTCATCGAAGGAACTGCGGACGGCGGATCGACTAGAGTCCGAGTTGCAGTTGCTCAATCCGACATTGCTTCGTCGTTTGGGGGACACCGGTGTTGTCTCGAGGGTGGCGGGCCGAAATCCTTCAGCACCGGTTATTGCCATTCGGGGCGACATCGATGCTCTTCCAATCCAGGAAGAGACCGGTGCTGATTTTGCATCCGTGAACCCTGGTGTCATGCATGCGTGTGGTCACGACCTTCACGCGGCGTGGACCGTTGGAGCTGCACACCTCCTTGACGAAGATCCTGCCGACGGAGACGTCTTGGTGATCCTGCAACCCGCTGAAGAGACCGCAGAGGGAGCCCGGAGAGTGATGGACCTTGGCGGCCTCGACGGCGCAGCAGCGATTATTGGTGCGCATGTAGACATGCGCTATGACCTTGGCACCGTAGTCGCGGATGTTGGTCCGATGGCTGCATCCGCAGACGAATTTGTGATCCAACTCCGTGGAGCCGGTTCGCATGCGGCCCGACCACACGAAGGTAAAAACCCAATCACGGGGGGGGCGGCGTTGGTGATAGCGCTGCAGGCCGTCGTTACGCATGCTATTCCAGCGGGGACTCCGGCCGTCATCACAGTGGCAATCTTTAACAGTGGTACAGCATCAAACATCATCCCAGAAGTTGCACACATTTCCGGCTCTGTGCGGGCTGTAACTGCTGCCAATCGGAAGACACTGCTCAGCGAGATAGTCCGCATTGGCGAATCGGTGGCGAAGGCGTTCAGTCTTGAAGTGGATGTCGACTTCGTTGCCGGCACACCGCCGTTGGTAAATGAAGAAGATACTGCGGAGTGGGCACGCGAGGCGGTGAAGCGAGTGCTTGGACAAGGTGCATTGAGACCGCTGGCCGAGCCGAACCTGGGCGGAGAGGACTTCGCATACTACTTGGAAACGCTTCCGGGCTGTTTCTTCAGGGTAGGTGGTCGCGTTCCAGGCCAGGAATCGATTCCAGCACACTCGTCCCGTTTCCTACCGGCCGATGAAGCGGTGAATGTTGGTGCCGCAGTTCTGGCAGAAGCAGCTCGCGTGGCGAGCTCGAGACTCGCCTCAGGTCGTCCCTAGGATTTCTCTGAAAGCTTTCGATCGCGCAGGTACACGATCAATCCCGCCCATCCGACCAACCCTAGGAGTCCGCCTACCAGCCCGCCTACCACAAGCCAAGTCAGTCGCCCGCCCACCGACGCGCCCAGCCAGGCGAGAAGAAACGCTCCCGCGCAGACCACTGCGGGGGTTAGCATCCATGCGACATAGACAGTGCGTTTCTTCATCACAACGATTTCAGTAGGCGCGTAACCATGCCCTTTTTGTCCAGCTCAAGATTGGTGTATGTCCACGCTAGTGAATATCGCGGACCCGAGCTCGAACCGCCAAGACGATTAGGGAAGAATCTGGCGTGTGATATACGTGAAGGGTACATTCTCGAAATAGCAGCCCCTGAACCAACCGTTTGGAGTACTTAGATGAAACTTCCTTTTGCTTTGTTGCTGACCGCCCTCTTGGTCGCCGGCTGTTCGCAGTCGTCGACAGAAGCTGCTCCGCCACCTCGTCCAGATCCAACACCGCCGCCGCAACCCGTCCTGGATCCAGTTGGCACGTTCGACTACCAGACGGAAGCAATGGGCATGCCGGTCAGTGGATCGTTCACGATCACGGGATCCCCGGGGGCCTACACCGGCTCCATGACAAGTGACATGGGTGCCATTACTCTGAACGATATCACGGTGGAGGGACTGGAGCTCTCGGCCGTAGGTGATTCACCGGACTTCGTAGTGGTGTTCGTTCTTGTGTTCGACGGGGATTCATTCACCGGAGACTGGGACGCGGAGGGCATGAGCGGCTTCATTTCGGGCAGCAGGCGCTGAGCCAAGATCGGCCAGCGCACTGCTGGGCTCACCATTCTAGCCCGACGTGTGACGCAACGATCTTCAGCCCGTACAGCGTAAGAAAAGGTTCCACAGCTTCGATTTCGTTTGAGAACGGTACGACTTTGTGAGCGAGTCCCCCCGTCGCTACCGGGTATGGCGAATTACTGGTAGGCCACTCTGCCCGTATTCTTCGAATGAGCCCGTCAACCGAATCTGCCGCCCCGTAGAGCACACCAGATCTGATGCATTCTTCAGTTCGACGTCCTATTACCTTGTCTGGCGCCGTGAGATCGGTCGCTGGAAGTTTCGCGGCTCTGTGGCTGAGTTCATCCGCCGCCGCCCGTAATCCGGGAGCAATCACCCCGCCAAGGAAGCGGCCTTCTGCCGTGATGCAGTCGAAGGTGGTAGCAGTGCCGAAGTCGACCACAATTGTGTCTCGACCGTAGATACGGGCGGCGGCGAGGGTGTTGATGATGCGGTCGGCTCCAACTTGATGCGGATCTTCGACATCGAGAATCACCGGGAGATCGAGGCCCGGACCGATCTGCACGGGCACTACGCCTATTGCCTTCTCTATCCCGGTGGCCACCGGTTCCGTTACCCTCGGTGCAACTGACGCAGTTACCGCGGCACCTACCTCGTCTGTCGAGTGTCCCGCGTGTCTGAGGTACGATGTGAACATTGCAGCCCATTCGTCAGGCGTGCGACGGACCACCGTGGTGAGACGCCAGTGGGCCGCCAGCTGCTCACCGGCGAAGAGTCCCAGCGTTATTTCAGTATTTCCAATATCAATTACGAGTAACATTTGTCGAGGTTTTCTCTTTCAGGTTTCCGAAGAAGCCATTCTTTCGTGCAACGAGTGCGGATAGTGCCGCGCTCATGCCGAATGTGGTGACCCAGAGCGCGATGGAGCGCGCGTCGGTGTCAAATGGCGCATCCAGTGACGTAGTCGCAATCGTGAGGCTCTCATGACTGGCGGCGTACACCGCACTGAATAGCGCGGACACCACCAGCGATCTCGACAGCACGTAGATGGCCCCAGCGGAGAGCGCACCAAGAGTCCCCAGGATTACCGTTCCTGCGTCCCCAACCCCTGAATATGATAGCAATAAATACCAACAAAACGCGACGACACAGGAGAGGACTACCGAAAGAAGTCCGGAGCGTGCGGCTATGCCAATTAGCAGTCGCCTGAATGCGATTTCCTCAGTCACCAATTTCCCCGCAACACCGATTGATGTTAGGAAGACGAGAGAAGGGATCAGAGTCAGGTTGCAGTCGATCTCACTCTCTGGAACAGAGAAATAGCACAGCGGGCCCGCACCGCCATTCGCGCTCAACAAGTCGATAGTCACGTGGCTGAAGAAAGGAAGTATTCCAAGCAGCAGAGCGCACCCGTACCAGGCCAAGTATCTTCTCTGTCTTACAAAACCCGCCGCAAACCCAAGTCCCACGGCTCCTGTGACGACAGTGATTCCAGTGCCCCAGTCGACCTTCGATACTACTGCATCCAGCACGGCGATCTTGGCAACGAGAATCATTGCAGCGATCAGGATTGAAGCGCCAATTACGGCCGGCACGGAAAACTGCTTGCGCCATGGGCCTTCTGGCCAGATCCCGAGCGGCAAGTGCATACCTTGGAGAATCGAGGCCGCGATGACTCCAAGGCAGAGCGCGCCAATCGAGTCTCCGATGACGACTCTAATGCTCTCGGTGTTGAGGAGCCACCATGAGGCAAACAGCAGTAATCCCGCAGCAACACCGCGGGCCCACAGTGGTGGGTCGCGAACAGACACAAACGTCTCTCCAGACTCTCCTTGGTGTTCTTTTTGATTCATCAACGGGTACCATCGTGGTGAAGACAATGATATCCAATGTACATTGTACCGCTGTGAAGCACGGACAGGCTTGAACTCATCATTGTTCTATCAGCCGCCTGTACAACGCTTCGTACTGCGAGACTACGACGTCAGGATGAAACAGCTTGGCGCGCTCGATGGCCGCCGCTTGAAAGGCTTCATACTTGGTTTTCTGGGTCAGCAGATCCAACGCGCGCCCGGCCATCTCGTCCACGTTTCCTATCTCAGCTAGATATCCGGTTTCGCCATCCACGACAACTTCACCCAATCCGCCAACTCTGCTCCCGATCACGGGAACTCCACAGGCCATCGCCTCCAGAGCGCTCAGTCCGAAGGATTCTGTACTGCTTGGGAGGAGGTAAAGGTCGGCGGCCCTCAACAGGTCCGCCACCGCGTCCACCTTTCCCAAAAATAGGACGTCGTCGGATACGCCGAGCCGTTCTGCCTCAGCCTCAGTCTCGAGTCGCTGTGGTCCGTCACCAGCCAGGAAGAGCACGGCGGGAATCTCTTCGCGTACCCTTGCGAATGTCCGAACTACATCAGGGACACGTTTCACCTCGCGAAAGTTTGATATATGCGCGAGGACTTTGCAGTTCGCTGGCGCTATGCGTTTTGGGTCCTCGGTCGAAGCGGAGAGCGGGTAGTATTCGGTCGGACTGACGAAATTTGGAATAACCTCGATTTCGCAGGCCTGGCACCCGAAAGCTCTGTAGGTCTCTTCCGCAAGAAACGCTGAGACTGCGGTCACGGCGTCAGACCGTTCCATCGAGAACTTCGTGACAGTGAAAAAGGAGTTCTCCAGGCCGACCAGAGTTATGTCCGTGCCATGCAAGGTGGTTACAACCTGGATTTCGTGGTCTTCCTCGAGCATTTGTTTCGCAAGGAACGCGGCCGGAGCGTGGGGAATCGCGTAGTGGACGTGTAGAATGTCGAGGTTCTCACGTAGCGCAACTTCGTGTTGCTTGACCGCAAGGGCGAGCGAATAGGGAAAGTATTCGAGTAGCGGATAAGTGCCGCTCAGATCGACCTGATGCAGAAACACCTTGTCGGATATTCCGCGCAGCCGAAACGGCGCAGCGTACGAGATGATGTGTACCTCATGCCCGCGCTGGCCCAATTCCAACGCTAGTTCTGTCGCCACGGCACCTGATCCGCCGTACGTGGGATAGCAGGTTATTCCAATCCGCATTGCCCTGTCCGTTTCTTCCAGAGATTCTCGAACCGCGCTGCCAAGGCCCGTGCACCGTCTGTAACGTCCATCACGTGTACGTCGGCTTCCCTCAATTGGTGTCGAAACCAGGTCTCTTGGCGTTTGGCATATCGTCTGGTGCTCGACGTTATTTTGCCGACGAGTTCGGTGGATTCGATCTCGCCGCGTAGGAGAGCTATTACCTCACGATACCCTACGGCGTCCAGACCTGGCGACTCTAGAGGAATTCCTGCCTCAACGAGTGCCTTCACTTCCTCCACCAGGCCGGCGGATACCATGTTTCGCACGCGGTCCTCTATTCTCCTGTGCAGTACCGCGCGCGGGGCAGTAAGTCTCACATACCACGGTATTATGGGGCTATCCACGGTGGCCTGTCGTTGCCACCACGACAGCGGTCTACCTGTGAACATCGCTACTTCCACAGCACGAGCCGATCGCTGTCTTCCCCCGCCGGCATACTCGGGATCTAGGCGAGACGCCCACCGGCTCAATCCCTCGGTGTCTTTTGCCCACCGTCTGAAACGAGCCCGTCTTTCGGTATCCATAGGTGGTTCGCGAAACAAGCCTTCAGCGAGCGCCCTGATGTAGAATCCGGTGCCGCCAACAACGATGGCTTGGCGGCCCGAGGGTACCGATCTGATCCACTCGGCAGCGTCCGACGCAAAGCGCCCGGCACTGTACCGTTCGCCCGGCTCCACGACGTCCAGACCGTAGTGCGGGACTTTACGCAGCTCTTCGGGCGTTGGTTTCGCCGTGCCGATATCCAAGCCGCGATAGATTTGTCGAGAGTCCGCCGAAATCACTGTGATCGGCAAGAGCTGAGCGATCTCAATGGCGACCGCGGTCTTTCCGACAGCCGTAGGCCCAACGATCATCGGGATGACTTTTTTAGGACCGGCCAAACCGTCGCTCCAGCTCGTCTTTCGGTAACCGTACGATAGTTGGACGACCGTGTACGTCGTGGGGGGGCAGCTCGCAAGCAAACAGGCGATCCAGCAACTCACGCATCTCTGAGTGATCGAGCCTCTGCCCTGCCATTATTGCCGCGCGGCACGCAAAAGTCGCCGCAAATCGTTCCAGTCTGTTAAGACCGCTGAGCCGTCCGCCTGTTAGGTCAGCGACCACGTCCTCCAAACACTTGCGCGCATCAAACCTCGGATGAGGGTTGGGAACCGCATGGACAATCACCGATCTACCACCGAACCCCTCCACCTCGAACCCAATGGCGGCGAGCAGTTCGCGTTGGTTTTCAATTACATCGATTTCGTTTGGCTCTAAATCGAGTGTCAGAGGTAACAACAAGTGCTGTGCTGCGCTTCCCTGTCCTTTGAGTGTAGCCATTGTTTGTTCGTAAAGGACGCGCTCGTGAGCGGAGTGCTGGTCTACGATCGCGAGTCCGTCGGGTGCTTCGAACACGATATAGGTGTTGAAGATCTGAATCAGGGACGACTGAGTATGCGATTGCCCTTCATCGGACGTCGAGGGAAAAAGTGAGCCGGCAAAGCCAGCATCGACTTGGCCCGGCGAAAAATCAGCTGGAAGATATGGCGCCTGGCGCCCGTGACTGGCTGCATGTGTGCCGCTATCGTGATGGTGTGCCTCGTCCATCGTGGGCGCCGCGGCCATTGGGCGGAGAGCATCCCGTACGGATTGTTCCACTGCACGCTCAATGAGCATTCTGTCCAAGAAGCGAACCTCGTGCTTCGCTGGATGAACGTTCACATCGACTCTGTCACCCGGTACAGCCAGCGACAAAAAAATGGTTGGCCGACATCCCGGTGTGAGCGTAGCTCTGTACCCAGCTTCGGCAGACCGAATCAGGAACGGATCTCGAAAAGGCCTGCCGTTCACGAACAAGAAGGCCTTTCTTCCACTGGCCTTTGCGTCCGCAGGACGCTGCACAAATCCGCGAACGGAGACCGGACCAGTGTTGAGATCGACGGGGACGAGTTGCTCGGCGGTTTTGCGCCCAAAGAGGGCGCCAATACGATCTGCCACCCCAGACACTCGAGGGGCATCCAAGGTGACCTTCCCGTTGCTCGTGAGCTTGAAACTGACGTCAAGACGTGCGAGTGCCAAAACGGTCAATGACTGCGTTGTCGCGCGTGTATCGCTGCGCTCGGACCGCAAAAACTTCCGCCTGGCGGGTGTGTTGAAGAACAGGCGACGAACAGTCACGGTAGTGCCACGAGCGCGCGTCGTTTCTTCGACGGTCTCGAGCGTGCCACCTTTCACGAATACCCGCGTTCCGTCGCCATGAATCCCGTTATCGTCGGCAGCCGTTTCCAATTCAAACAACGAAACAGATGCTATCGACGGAAGCGCCTCTCCACGAAAACCGTATGTTGGCACACCGATCAGATCGGCGACTGTGCCTATCTTGCTGGTTGCGTGACGGTCCAGCGCGAGAACGGCGTCGTCGCGACCCATCCCACAGCCATCGTCGGATACTCTGATGAGCGAGCGTCCACCGTTCTCAATCTCGATGGCGATCGTGGTGGCTCCAGCGTCTAACGCGTTTTCGACCAGCTCCTTCACGACGGATGCGGGGCGCTCCACCACCTCTCCGGCAGCAATCTGGTCCGCAACAGCATCCGGCAGAATTTTCACCTTCGTCATTGGATGGCAACCACCTCTTCACTCAAGAGCCAGCCGCTCTCGACCCCCCGCTCTACCAGCAGCCACGGGCCTTCGATTCGAACCACCGCAACCGCGGTGCCTTCAGGCAGAAACTGCCGCGGCCGGGCTGGTCCGTACGGCGCATCCCTGAGCGGCACCTCATCCGAGAGTACGATTGCGACGGGATCTTCGTATTCGTTGGCCAGGCTCACTCCGTATGTTGCACAGGCAAGTGCAATCACAATCGCAGGTACAGTCAATGACTTTTGAAGACGCAGTGCTACGCCAACCCAAGTGAGAATCCAAAGGCACGTCGCCACCATCACAGCTTCCGCAGGTGTGACTGGAGATACTCGAGTGAGGCGGCTGGATGTTACATCTTGGGGTGGTAGCTGACCGAGCGCGAAGCGTATGCGGTTTTCCCGAGGGGCAAGGCGTGCAGCGCGAATCCACGCGCGCCGTGCTCGCTCGAGTTCGCCAGCGCGTTCATACACCGCGCCAAGATTGTACCAATGCGACGGTACCCACGGTTCCGCGTCCGCTCTTTGCGTGAAGCTGTCGGCGGCCGCTCTGAGCGCACTGGCCTCATACAATCGTTCCGCGGTTTGCCCGGAGAGACCCGAGGTGATTGCCGTGGTGGAGACCAGCAAAAGAGCCATCCCGGCAACTACGCGGTGTGTTGAGGTTGGAGCAGCTCCCCCAAGTGCTTTGAGGATCTCGTTCACCTCAGCCGTCAATTCCTCAGGATCACCACCACTCTCGGGACCGTAGTTTGCCTGCCACAGCCGCTCGCGCACTCGGGCGGCGTGGGCGGCTATTGGTGCATCGACCCCAGCTGCTCTCAATGCCGCGGCCAGCTCAGCGCCGCCGCCGCGCTCGGCCGACCCGATCAGGTCATTGAGCACGAGTCTGAAATCATGTTCCAAGCGGTCAAGCTCTCGCTCTGTCGAGCTCTGCGTAGAACCTCCAGTGGTTTTCAGCCGCGGTGAAACGGTTACAAGACCCGCCGACAGTGGAGGGAGAACGAAAATCAGAAGCCAAACCCAGAGTGGCAAGTCTTCGACAAACCGGGCAAGCGATCCAAGCCTTCCAGTTGGCATCAATATCCGATAGTCGCTTTGTCCTGCCGTTGTGGTGGCCGCTGCGAACTCCGCAACGATTGATAGCTCCGGTGCTCGCAGAACCACGTAGCGGTGTGCCACCAAATCGTAATATGGGTAGGTCAACTCACTTATGAGGTGAGTACCGGAAGAATCGGGAACGATGAGGTATCGAAACTCCTTACTCCCAGCTATGCGTTCCGAGTCTGGCACCAAGCTCACCTCGACGCCCTCGGGATAGGCTCGTAGTCCCTCTGGCCAGCGTATCCTCGGTTCAGGCCACAGCGCAACGTTACCCTCTCCGCGAAGCGTGGCGGTAACCACGCTCGCGCCGCCGACAGTCAGTTCTGAAGGGTCTGCCTGCAGCGTGAACTCAAGCCTCGATCCGGCAGCACCTTCAAAGAACAGCGGACGCCCTTCTTCCGGCTGTTCCGCCACGAGGACTCGTGTACTGTCACTCTGAGGCTCGTGTCGTACCTCGCGACTCAGGAACGAGTATGACATCGGGAGACTGTACGAAACGGTCGCAGGTCCTATTTGCAGATTGCCGGGCGTCAATGGGAAGACAACAACAGAATGGACGTAGACCTGGTACCTGGTCTCGCCGATATCCCTACGCAGATCAACGGCATGCGGCACTCCGTGGCTATACGTCCAGGCCCCTTGCAGCTCGGGCGGCTGGAGCGTGGGGGGAGTTCTCAGTTGCGATCGGACCTGTTGCGGGAACCAAGCTATGACGGCTAGGTCGAGTTGCTGTCCGAGGACCACCGAATCGGTCGATGTCAGCACCTCCACAAACACTTCGTCGGGAGAATGGCTGGGCGGTCGGTGCCTCTCCACCATCTGGCGAATGTGGGGAGCTAGAGTCGCGGCGCTGGCATCGTCGTCCGCAACCACTAACACCTCGATCGCGCCGGTTTGTGCAATGGATTCACCCAAACGAACCGTTGTTGCGCCGATTCGAGCCGGCCCGGCGGCTGCAGCCTGCAAGCGTAAGGTTCGTGTAAGTACTCGAGTTGCGACGCCGTCGCGGATCGACACATCGGACTGATCTGTTGTTCCCAAAATCTCGAGTCCGATCGTGGACGGGTTCAGTATTTGTACTGGTTCGTTTCCGGTGGCTTCGACGGTGATCGTAAGCGCAACAGTCTCACCAAGCATTACACGATTGCGGTCAATAACCGCCTCTACCTGCACCTGCTGCAGGGCAATCAACGCGACCAGCACGAGGTTCACCAATCGCGTCTCCCTCTTGCTTCGCGGATTTGCGACCGATTGCGATTGCGCCTCATCAGCGTTCTACGCTCCTCCTCGGCGATGGAGTTCAGTATCTGTTCAGCCTGCCCTACGCTCAAACCCTGTGATTCGGCTTCCGGAGAATCCTCCTGTCCTGCCCCGGTGTTCTGCCGGTCGTCGGGTGGTGCATTCGGGGGCGTCGGCATCATCAAATTTGCGAGCTCCAAATTCCACTTGGATGAGGAGTCGCTTGGTCGGAGCAATAGTGCTTCTTGATAGTGACTACGCGCGGCGTCGAGGTGTGCGACCAACTGAGCGGTGTCGGTAACCGCGAGCCGGAGTTCGAGAATGCCAAGGTTGTAGCGAGCCCTGAACCGGAGATCGGGCTCTATTGAACGGGCAGACATCTCGAGTGCCGACCTGGCCAATGCAGTGTCACCCGATGCCAATGCTGCGGTGCCAACGTTGAACCATGTGGTGTCACCGCCCTGCCCTGCCAACGCCTGCAGTCGATATAGTGCTGCGGCCCGTTCAAAGCGACCATCCAACCAGGCTTCATCACCGTTGTTCTTGGGGTTCTGCGCGGTAGCATCGGTGCCGAAGACCAGTGCGAAGAACAAGCCCGCTAGTGCCGTAGTCCTCCGAGTTATCGTGTGAAGCAAGAGCAAAGTGATCGCAACCATGATGGGTACCCAGGCTCGAGAGATGTCTTGAGCCGCTGTGGTCGTTGCAAGCGGAGTGCGCTTGAATGCGGCGACCAGATCCCGAACACGGCCAGCTTGGTCACCTACTTCCGCGGAAACCAGCACGCCTTGAGCGGCGTCCGCCACTGCGGTCAAGATATCGTCCCTGCGTCTGGTCTCGACATACTCTCCACCGGGATCGAGCTGGTACCCCACGAGCTCGCCGTCAAATTCCCGGACCGGTATTCGGACGCCGTCTCGGCCGCCCTCGGCGACTAGGACGAGGTGAACTCCGTCGCGTCTAAGGTTTTCGGCGCGATCGATCACCTCCGGGAGCGAATCGTGTGCCTCCCCATCAGTGAAGACGACGAGAATACGATCCGCGACGTCATCGCCTGCAAGCAGAAGCTCGTGACCCTGACCGAGTGCGAGAGAAAGGGCGCTGCCGCCGCTGCTCGCGATATCTGGGTCCAACGCATCGACCAGTAGATTGAGAGCGCTCCCGTCCACGGTCAGAGGTGACATTACATAGCTCTGACCTGCAAAGGCGACGAGCCCGATACGGTCACCGCTCAAGTCGTGAATCAATCGGCGCGCTTCGCGCTTTGCCCGTTCCAAACGCGACGGCTCAGTGTCTTCGGCCAGCATTGACCGGGAGATGTCAACCGCGATCACCAAGTCGAGACCCTTGGTCTCGGTTTCTACGACTCTCGTGCCCCATCGAGGTCCAGCCAGTGCAAAGATAGCGAAAAGAGATACCAGCCCGATCAGCGGGATTCCCCAATTTCCGTGACTCGCCGCTTCCGCGCTCAGGGCCGATGACCAGAGGGAAGCCCGCTTCACACGCGTGCGCCGAACCCAAAACGCCAACACCGTGAATACGAGTGCGACCACTGGGGCGGCGTAGAGCAGCAGAGGGTTTTCGAAATCCATTAGGGCACCTTCACCACGACAGTCGCTGACAGCAGCAGTTCTAACAGGAGTGTGACGCAGCCAATCAGGACGAACGGCTCATATGTCTCGTCGAAGTCGGTGTAACGTGTCACCGTAACCGGAGTTTTCTCCAACTCGTCGATCTGCCGGAATATTCGATTCAGGGCTTCCGCGTCTGTTGCGCGAAAATACCGTCCCCCTGTCACCGTTGCTACGTCTCTCAGTAGTTGTTCGTCGATCTGGACTGGCAGGGTCTGATATCGAGTTTGCCCCAGGGGCCCTCGGCCTATCGGCATTCGCGCTTCACCATCGGTACCCACTCCAACTGTATACAGACGAATCCCCAGCTTGCCGGCTGCCTCAGCGGCGGTTCTCGGATCAATCGTTCCTCTGTTGTTTTCTCCGTCGGTGAGAAGCACTATCACCTTGCTGATGCCAGGTGCTCGACGAAGACGGTTTGCCGCGGTGGCGATGGCCGTGCCGATCGCAGTCCCATCCTCCAGCTCTCCGACGCGTGATCGGTTCACATATTCTTCTAGCACCGCGTAGTCAACGGTGATGGGAACCTGAGTCAGCGCCTCCGCAGCGAACAGCACCAGCCCGATTCTGTCGAAGTTACGCCCGTGAATGAACGCGATCGATTGCTCTTTGGCCACATCTAGCCGGTTGGATGGGGTGAAGTCCTCGGCGAGCATGCTGCTGGATATGTCGATGGCAAGTACGATCGCGATGCCTTCACTAGTGATCTCGCTCATTCCTTCACCGATGCGCGGACCAGCCGCCGCCAGAATCCACGCACCAATGGTCACTGACCTCAGAACCGGAGGTACCATCGCAACCCAACGCCGCTGCAGGTCGGGACCCGACAATGGTGCCACATCGCTGTACCTGGCAACGACCCGCTTGCGTCGAGCGCGCCAGACCCAAATGAGAGGAATCGCGAACAGCAGCAACAGCACCACCGGCCTGGCGATGCTCATGTGTCCGCTTCCTCGATCTGTTGGTCGCGAATGGCGCCAAGGAGATCGTCAACTTGGTCCACGAGGAGAGCGACATCGCTAGGTACCGCTGGAGCGTACTGGGCACGATCGAGCGATCGCAGGGCTTCCTCTAAGTCTCGCCTGGGCCAGTCCGGTCGGGACTTTTCGATTTCAGCGAGGCACTCTTGCGTACTGAGCTGCCGTCCCGCTGTTGGTAGCCCCTGCTCGATCGCGGCGCGGAGTCGATCGGAGATCACTCCAACGGCCGCCTTGGATTCTCCCGCCATTATCCACTGCTGAAGCGGTACGTCGGGCGGCCTCTGAGCAACCCGATCCCATAGCGGTCGTTCGGTGGTGCGCCTACGCAAGAGTGCCCAGCTCACCAAGCCAATGATGATGATTGTGACGAAGAGGATTGCGGGCGTCAGGGTACGCTGTTCGCGGGCAATCGGTCCTAGGGACGGACGGGGGGGCGGTGGTCGCGCACGTTCGGGCGGGAGAACCGAAGCTACGTCCACCCAGGCTGTGTCCCCAGGAACAACGTCCACCCTTCCATCAGGATAGCTCAACTCCAGGTCAGGCATCGATACTGAATGAACGCCTGTCTGGAAGAAAGCGAGCTGGTATCTGATGACAATGGCACCTTCTGAATAGGCGGCTATTGGCGCCGAAAGGGGGATGTACGCCGAGGTGGCAACCAATGGCAGCACTGAGGATCGTGCATCGGGCTCTGCGCTCACCCGCCTCGTTATCCGTACGGTATCTCCGACCGTAACGGT
>JBDHHK010000074.1:0-20377 GCA_039589395.1 Gemmatimonadota bacterium | reverse complement strand
ACCGGTTGAGGGAAACGGGTGAGAACGTGTACTGGCTCAGTCAGCCGGTCACGGTCGATGGCAATGATTATAAAGCCGGCACCATTTACATCAGGTCCAGAGGCGGAACGCAGGGGCGGCTCGAGCAGATGGCTGCCGAGCTCGGTGTCAACTTCCACGGTGTGTCCTCGATGCCTCGCACCGAAGCGCTGCAACTCGACGACGTGCGCATCGGTCTCTGGGACCAGTACGGTGGTTCCATGCCATCAGGTTGGACGCGGTGGTTGTTCGAGCAGTTCGAGTTCCCGTTCGAGGTCGTTTATCCTCCGAGGCTCGATCAGGGCAATCTGGGCCGCGAATTCGACGTGTTGGTTTTCCCGACAGGAGCGATCCCGGTAGCGGCTACGTTGGCTTACGAAGATCCTTACTCCACACAGATCTTCGACCCTACGTCCGTGCCGGAAGAGTATCGTGACCGCTTGGGCAGTGTGAGCACCGACGTCACTGTACCGCAACTCAAGGAGTTTCTGGAAGATGGTGGCACGATCATCACGATCGGCTCGTCCGGGAGTCTGGCGATGCACCTCGACCTGCCAGTCGGCGATCACCTGGTGGACGCCAACGGTCGTGCTCTTCCAGGGGAAGAGTACTTCATTCCTGGCTCGATTCTGGAGGCACGTGTAGACAACTCCAACCCGATCGCCTATGGCCTCGACGAACGCATCGATTTGATGTTCAACCGCAGCCCGGTCTTTCGGCTCGAGGCGGGAGCAGAGGCTCGAGGCGTGCGTAGGGTGGCTTGGTACGATACGGATACGCCGCTCAGGAGCGGCTGGGCCTGGGGGCAGCAGCACTTGAGGAACGGTCTAGCAGGAATCGAAGCTGATGTAGGCGAAGGTAAGCTTTACATCTTTGGACCCGAGGTGCTTTATCGCGGGCAACCGCATAGGACGTTCAAGTTCGTGTTCAACGGGATCTACCCCGCCTGAAGTCCGCCCTCGCCGACCGCTACTCGATCGAGCGGGAGATTGGCGCTGGTGGGATGGCAACGGTCTACCTGGCCGAGGACTTGAAGCATCACCGCAAGGTGGCGGTGAAGGTGCTCAGACCTGAGTTGGGTACAGTGTGTTGTGAGCCTGAGCGATTTTTGCAGGAGATCGAAATCGCTGCTGGTCTCACACATCCTCACATCCTTCCCTTGCACGATTCAGGCGAAGCCGATGGCCTGCTCTACTACGTGATGCCTTACGTAGAGGGCGAGTCGGTGAGGGATCGCCTGAACCGGGAAAAGCAGTTGCCTGTAAAGGACGCACTGCAGATTGCCCGAGAGGTTGCCACGGGGCTGAACCACGCGCACAAGCACGGCGTGGTCCATCGCGACATCAAGCCTGAGAATATCCTGTTGCCCGGAGGCACAGCCGTTGTGGCGGACTTCGGAATAGCTCACGCGGTTACCCAGTCTGGGGGCGACCGGCTTACTCAGACCGGCATCGCGGTTGGCACGCCTGCTTACATGAGCCCGGAACAAGCGAGTGCCGATATCGACATCGACGGGCGCAGCGACCTCTATGCGCTCGGCTGTGTGTTGTATGAGATGCTAGCCGGTCAGCCACCGTTCACTGGGCCAACGGTTGAGAGCATCGTCCGTCAGCATATAGCGTCAGACCCGCCGTCAGTGGCTGAACTTAGACCGAAAGTCGCCGAGTCCCTCACTCTTACTATCACAAAGACTCTCGCAAAGGCCCCGGCGGATCGGTTTCAAACGGCGGAGGAATTGGGTGCAGCGGTCGCAGCCGAACAAGTGAGTCTGCTGACTCCAAGTGGAGGCAGCACTCCTGCAGGCACGACAGCAGTTGATCGAATGTTGAAGCGTAGGTGGATGATGTTAGGTGGGGCCGTAGGCGTAGTGGCGGTGATTGCTGTAATAGTGGTGATGGCGGCATTCCCTCGTGGCTCCACTGTCGCACTCGACCCGGACCGTGTGGTAGTGGCAGTGTTTGACAACGAAAGTGGGGAATCTTCGCTTGATCAGTTGGGCAAGATGGCGGCTCACTGGATTACGCAGGGACTCCAGCAGACAGGTTTCGTGCATGTCTTGCCGTGGCAAACGGCACTGCAGTCTTGGCTTCACGTCCGCTCAGAGGCGGCGGCAGGTCGGGTCTTGGATCCCGTTGGAGCGGTGGCGGATGAGACAGGCGCTGGGATCGTGATCTCAGGCAGTTACTATCTGGAAGGAAACAACGTTCGGGTTCAGGTGGACGTGAACGATGCAGTACGACAGAGGTTGCTGGGCTCCATCGATCCTCTGATAGGATCGCGGGATTCCACGAGCGATGTTGTCGGGCGTCTGCAACAGCAAGTGATGGGGTTCTTGGCATTGAGGATCGACGAGCGACTGGCTGCACCGGCGGAGCTAGCCGGGAATCCGCCGCCGTACGAAGCATACGAGGCGTTCGACGAGGGAATGGAACGGTTCCTGGGAGGTCAACAGCAAGAGGCCCAACCTTTTTTCCGTCGTGCTATCGAACTCGATTCCACGTACGCAGAGGCGCTAATGTTTTTGACGTTCAGCCACTTTAACAACGGTGAGTTGGCCCAAGCGGACTCTGTATTGAATGTGATGGAGGGAATCGGTGAGAGACTCACGCCATATTACCGTGCGTATTGGGAGTATATGAGTGCGACGCTTCACGGAGATCTCGAACGGGGGATGCTCGCGATTCGCCGTGCTGCTGAGATGGCTCCGGGATCGAGAGCTTGGTACAATCGCGGGTTGCAGAGCGTTTGGACAAACCGACCTCGAGAAGCCTTTGCGGCTCTTTCCGCCCTCGATCCTGAACGTGGGGCAATGCGCGGATGGTCCGGATACTGGACTGAACTGACTGCAGCCCTTCACATGCTGGGCGAACATGAGAGAGAGCTGGAGGTCGCTCGACGCGCGGGCCAGCTTTTTCCGAACCGACCTGGATGGACGTTGGGGCTCCAGGCGCGTGCGTTGGGCGCCCTGGGCCGAATCGAGGAACTCAACTCCATTCTGGACCAGATGGTGAGAGTAGGCCCTCCTGATAGAACGCGCTTGACTTCGGTGTTAGCCGTTCAGACTCTCCGTAGTCACGGGCATATTGGCGCGGCGGACGACGTCTTGAGCGATGCAATTGACTGGTTTGAGGCTAGGCCGCCTGCTGAGGCCGCTTCCGTTCGCCATCGGGAGTCTTATGGGGACGTGCTGTTCTTGGCTGGACGCAAGGATGGAGCACAGCGGGTATTTGACATGCTCGTGAGTGAGTTTCCTGACAGCGATGATATGACTCATCGGGGAAGAGTTGACCTGACTCATCGGGGAAGACGCGGGTTCATTGCGGCAGTACGCGGTGACACCGCCTTGGCACTTGCCGACGAAAGATGGCTTGCGGATCTGGCTCGACCCCATATGTGGGGCAACAACACATTCTACCGTGGCGTGATCCTCGGCGCGCTCGGCCAACAAGCCGAAGCGGTAATGTTGCTCCGGCAATCTTTCAATGAGGGAAAGCGGGCAAGTTGGCTTGGTACAGCGGAGTACTGTCTTGCTCCGCTGCGTGACTACCCGCCCTTCCAGGAGCTTATGAGACCAAAGGGGTAACTTGGAATCTTCAATTGAAGCATGGAGTTTACTATGAGGCGATTTTTCCAGTCGTACACAGCTTTGCTACTCCTTGTCTTGGGCGCCGCTCCGGCGAGTTTGGATGCCCAACGCGAGTACGCCCGCAGTTTCCATGGAGCGAATGCGGGGGTTATCCAGCGCGGAAGGCAGGCCCTCATCATGTGCAATGGGGTTTTCGTCTCCCAGCGCACCGTCGAACAGGTCAACACTGCTGAACTGCGGGCTTCACCCGTGCCGCTTTCTTTACTCACGGTCGACCGCGAGCACAGGTTCGTTGCAGTGAGCCCGAGCCCGGATCAACTCGGCGCGACCATGCGGGCAGCGTTTCGCGAGGGGATCGGCTGCGTCGTGATGGGTCCCGAGCAGTCGGTGGAAGACATCACGACACTGCCTATTCTCGAGATGCCGCCTCTACCCGGCAACCCAGGGACGATACCTTGGCCCGACGGCGATTTGGTCGAACAGAAGCCGCTACCAGACGATGTGGACGGTTCCGCATTAGAGGCTGCCGGAGACTGGACGTTCGACCGGGAACAGAACGGCGGTGCAGGTCAACTCACACTGAGCCTGCTCGTCGTCCACAAGGGCGACATCGTCTACGAGCGATACGCGCCTGGCGTGGACAAAAGCACCAAAACCCGCACCTGGTCGACAGCGAAGAGTATTGCGGGCACTCTCATCGGGATCGCGGCAGGGCAGGGGCTCTTGAGCCTGGGCGACGCCCTCCCGTTCGAATGGCCGCCCAACGAGTTGGCCGAAGTGAACTCGCGCATATCTAGGAACCACCCGGCGGTACTAGTGGAGGAGTGGCCGCCCGCAGACTATGAGCCGGTGCCCGATCCCCGGCATAAAGTCACTCTGCGGGACGTGTTGAACATGTCGAGCGGGCTTTACCCGTTGGACAACGAGTACGGTGGAGCCGTGGGGTCGAGCCTGGCGTACTTCGCCGGTTGGAACTCTGCCTACCAGGCGCGGGATCGCGGTCTGGTGCGGGAGCCCGGCACGGTGTGGGATTACGAGAACTACGACACACTGCTGGGGGTGCTGGCCCTCAAAAAGGTCCTAGGCGATGACCGCACCTATATGGAGTTTCCGCGCCGAGCGCTCTTCGACAAGATCGGTATGAGGAACACTGTCCCCGGGACAGATCGCTTCGGCAACTACGTGATGAGCAGCCAGGTTTACACGAACGCCCGGGACCTTGCTCGCCTGGGTCTCCTCTATCTGAACAACGGCAAATGGAACGGAGAGCGGATCGTACCGGAGGAGTGGGTGGAGTTCAGCCGCACGCCCGCCGTCTCAACACTGCAGTTTGGCAACTTCTACGGTGGACAGTGGTGGCTGGTACCGGATGCCCGGACAGACCTGCCGCAGGACGCATACACCACTGCGGGGGCCCGCGGTCAGCACGCAATCGTGATTCCGTCTTACGATCTCGTGATCGTCCGCAGGGGGTTGGACGACTCGAGTCTGCCGTACTGGGACATGGTGGCCGAGGTGCTAAAGGCATTTCCTGACTGGCCAGGCGGGGAGAAGCTCGGCTCGGAGGTGGCGTCCCCGCAGCGGTAGCTAGACTCCTGCTGTTGAGTTGACTCTCACACGTGCTGGTCTACGAGGATCGGGTTTCCGTCCGGATCTATAACAACAAAACTGGCGGGTCCCTTGGTGGCCTCGTCAGCCTCGATCATCATCTCTACACCGTCGGCCTTCAGCTGGCGCTGAAGCTCACGTACGTCGGTGAAGATGTCGAGTTTGTTGGCATCGCTGTCCCATCCAGGGTTGAAGGTCAACGTGTTTTTCTCGAACATGCCCTGAAAGAGACCGATCACGTGATCGCCGTTTTTCATGATGAGCCAGTTTTCGGAGGCCTCCCCGGCAAAGACCGTGAAGCCAAACTTCTCGTAGAAGGTTTTCGATGCTTGAAGATCTTTGACGGCCAAGCTGATCGAGAACGCGCCGAGTTCCATGTTTTGCTCCTTTGAAAGGAGGTACAAACGATTTTGGATGTTCTGCAAAGTGTGGCGATTTTTCCGCAGGCCCGCTAGAGGGTTCCTGCATTGAAGCGTTACCTGGCGATAACGATAGGGCCGTCACTCTATTGAACGCTGCATTCAGTGCGAACACCGTTGGCTAGTGTAACATCTGACAGAGAACGTCGACACGAATATGACACTCCAAGAGAATGAGGTTTCCTATGTCATCGCCTAGAATCCGCTTGCTCACGGCCTGGCTCGTCCTGTCGACTGCCATTTGCGTTCCTGCGATTCCGCAGGGCCTACCGCGAACCGGACCCGAAGACGTTGGACTCTCTTCGGAACGCCTGCAGCGCATCTCCGATGTTTTCAGGAAGTACGTCGACGATGGCAGGCTCAGCGGTGCAGTGGCTCTGGTCGCGAGGCACGGGAAGGTGGCGTATCTGGAGTCTTTTGGTTCAAGAGACATGGAGTCCGAAGCTCCTATGGCGGAGGATGCCATCTTTCGCATCGCTTCCCAAACCAAGGCGTTGGTCAGTGTGGGAATAATGATTCTTCAGGAGGAGGGTCAGCTACTCATCACCGACCCAGTTGGTAAATACCTTCGGGAATTTGAAACCACCACCGTTGCCGAGCCGAGGGAGCATGGAGGGTACGACGTTGTCGACTCGAAACGACCTATCACTATCCGTGACCTCCTTACCCACACGGCTGGAATCGACTACGGCTACGGTGTGGCCAGCGATCGCTGGGCCGCGGCAGGAATCCAAGGCTGGTATTTTGCGGACCGCGATGAGCCCATAGGTGCCACGGTCGAGCGCATGGCAGCGATTCCATTCGAAGCTCAACCCGGCGAACGCTACGTGTACGGGTATTCCACCGACATTCTAGGCGTAATCATAGAGACGGTCTCGGGTATCCCGCTCGACGAATTCCTCCGTACAAAGATATTCGAACCCCTCGGCATGTCCGATACGCATTTCTATCTGCCCGCGGAGAAAACCGACCGCCTTGCGGTCGTATACTCTGCCACTCAGGAAGGTGGACTCGAGCGCGCGCCGGATGAGGGTGGAATGGTAAGTCAGGGTGCTTACGTCGAGGGACCGAGGAAGAGCTTCTCGGGAGGAGCGGGCATCCTCTCGACGGCAAGTGACTATGCAAGATTCCTCCAAATGCTCTTGAACGGAGGAGAGCTCGACGGTACGCGTGTTCTCACCCACAAGACGGTGGAGCTCATGACCGTGGACCACCTCGGCGAGCTCGAGGTGTCGAGCGGCGTCGGATTTGGTCTCGGTTTGTATGTCGTGGAAGATCTGGGTGCCCGGGGATCTCCAGGTTCCGTTGGAGAGTATGGATGGGGTGGGGCATACCACTCTACCTACTGGGTAGACCCGCAAGAGCAGCTCGTGGTTGTCTACCTTACACAGCTCCTACCCGCTAGAGACATCGACGACCACGGAAAGCTTCGTTCGCTAGTCTATCAGACTCTTTTCGACGAGGTGCGGCCCTAGCGAACTTCGCTGAAACCTCACCTGCCCCATTACCGTAAGTGTATACAACGTATACAGTAGAGGCGACCTATGGGTGGCAGCGTTTTTCTCGGTCAGTTCGAGCAGATGGTAATGCTCACGCTCTTGCAGCTGGGCGACGATGCCCACGCTATCAACATTCGGAGTTACCTAGAGGAGCAGGCAGGTCATCGCGTCACACGCGGAGCGCTCTACAGAACGCTGGACCGACTGGAAGACAAGGGCCACGTCGCCTGGGAGGCCGATGAGCCTGCTCCTGAACGGGGCGGATTTCCGAAACGTAGATTCTCGGTCACCAAGCAAGGATTGAAAGCTCTCAGAGCGTCGCATGGCGCGCTGCACACTTTGTCGAGCGGACTCGAGGCTGAGTTGCGGGGGCCCTGAAGATGTCTATCAAACGACCACCGCGCTTCGCTGAATCTCTACTCAGGAAACTCCTGCCGCGCGGGATCCGCGGTGACGGAGTGATTGGTGACTTGCGAGAAGAGTACGTCCGCGTCAGAACCCGAAGGGCCGCATTTACCGCTAACCTATTGTATTGCGCGAACGCGATTCTAATTTCCGTTCAGTACTCCTTACCGCACTGGCGCACCAAGAAACCCAATCCGAGAGCCACATCCGACCAGCATCACCCCTGGACTGGCAGTGTGGAGACTCTGCTGCAAGACATTCGGATTGCAGTCAGAAATCTTCTCAAGCGACCTGGATTCACCCTCGTAGTCGTGGCAACCTTTGCCGTCGGCATCGGCGGCACGGTTGCCATGTTCAGCGCGTTGAACTCGGCATTCTTGGCCCCGCTCCCATACGACGATCCAAATCGGCTCGTTTTCTGCACGGGCCGTAACCGGGAGAGCACGACCGGTTTTCTGTCTGCGTGGGATCTCTTCGACTACCGAGAACAGAACGACGTCTTCGAGCCGCTCGAGTTGATACGAGGGTTCGACGTATCGGTGACCATAACTGGCGGCGAGCGCCCAGAGCGAGTCACCGAGCGCGAGATATCAACAGGGCTGTTCTCGATGCTGGGTGTGGCTCCTCTCATCGGCCGTGACTTTGTGAGAGGTGAAGAGGAAGTAGAGGCTGGGCGGGTGGTGCTATTGAGCTACGGCTTTTGGCAACGCCGCTTTGGGGGTGAGCCTGACGTCGTTGGCAATACACTAATGATAGATGATCGGCCGCATACAATCGTGGGTGTCATGCCCGCTGGGTTGGACTTTTTGCGGGAAGCCGATATCTGGACGGCAGTGCGTCGGGACACAGGCTGGGGCAGCTCGCGTGGTCCCCAGAACTGGTACGCGATCGGACGACTGAGAGACGGCGTCTCGATAGTTCAGGCGCAGGAACAGGTAAACGTGATCGGCCAACGACTAGCAGAGGAATACCCCGAGACAAACGCGAATCGTGGCATGCACCTGACGGTTTTTCGTGAACGGTTGGTGAGGGGTGCGCGCCCGATGTTCCTCGTCCTCGCGGGTGCGGTTGGGTTCGTACTGCTGGTCGCTTGCGCCAACTTGGCGGGATTGCTGCTGGCGCGCGGAGTAACACGGTCGGGTGAAATGGCAGTTCGATCCGCACTCGGCGCCTCCCGCGGACGTTTGGTGCGTTTGCTGCTCACAGAGAGCGTGCTCATTGCCGGCTTCGGCGGACTGCTGGGGTTGTTCCTCAGTCATTGGCTACTCCAGGTCCTGAAACAACTCGCGCCGGCCAGTCTACCGGGTGCGAGGGGTTTTGGAGTCGATGTCACGGCACTGATCTTTGCGATGGCGGTCTCAATCGCAATGGGGCTTTTGGTGGGCTTAGTGCCCGCAATCAGGAGCGCCAACGCAAACATAGCCGGGCAGCTGAGCATCGGCCGGAGAATCTCGGATAGTCTGAGTGGCACGCGACTGCGAGGAACACTCGTCGTCGCCCAGGTCACCCTCTCTCTGGTGTTGCTCATAGGGTCGGGACTTCTGATGCGGAGCTTCTGGCAACTTCAGTCGGTGGATCCGGGATTTGAAGCAGGGGGGGTGCTCACAGCAGAGGTTGCCCTGCCCCAAGGACGTTACTCGTCTGGAGTGGAGGTGAGCCGGTTCTTCGGAACGCTAAGCGAACAGGTCGCCGACCGTCCAGGCGTCGTTGCGGCGGGTGCAATAAGCAGGCTGCCCATCGCCAGCGGCGGTGGTGACTGGCCGGTTTACGCAGAAGACAATCCTCCCGCCGACCAATCCGAAGGTGGGTCGGCATTCACCCGCACCGTCACGGACGGCTACTTCGAGGCGATGCGGATTCCGCTGTTGACGGGTCGTGGGCTTGGAATCGACGACGCACGGGACGCCCCAATCGTTGCTGTCGTTGACGAAGCGTGGGTGGACAGGTTCCTGCCAGGAGAAGATCCCGTTGGCAGAAATCTCGTGCTGGGAAACACTCAACGGAGGGTGATTCGAATCGTTGGGCTGGTGGGTCGAGTGCACGGATTCAGCTTGAGCAGCAATCCATTCCCAACCATGTATTTCTCTGTGAATCAGTGGCCGCGCCGCACCATGAGTCTCGTGGTGCGAGCCGCCTCTGAGCCCACGTCGGTCACCAGTACTGTGCGCAACGCAGTGAGCGAGATCGATCCGAACGTTCCCGTCGCAAAGATAGCCACGATGACGGACGTGATCTCAATCTCGATAGCTCAGCCACGTAGGACGACACTCCTTTTGGGTGCCTTCGCAACGGTCGCACTGTTGCTTGCCACCCTAGGGCTGTACGGAGTTCTCGCGTTCTTTGTGAACCAGCGCACTCACGAGCTAGGGGTGCGAGTAGCACTTGGCGCCGGTTCTGCAAGTGTTCTTCGGTTGGTGATGCGCAGGGGATTGCTATTGGTCGGGATCGGTCTACTACTGGGGATCGCCGGAGCCGCTACCTCGACGAGGTTTCTCCAATCGATGCTCTTCGGAGTAGGGTCAACCGACGCGCTGACTTTCGTAGTGGTGAGTTTGGTACTGTTGGCGGTTGCAACCGCGGCGTGCTTGATCCCCGCGTTGAGAGCTGCTCGCGTCGATCCGCTCACGGCCCTAAGAGCAGAATAGCGATTTTGACCCCTGCGTCGGCCGGGAACGCGGGGTCTGCAAAAGCGATCATCTAGGTTGGTTCAGCGCACGCACCCTTTCACGCGCTGAGTCAATAGCCGCCTCTAGCGACGCAACGTCGTCACCGACTGGGAGATTTTTCAGAGAGGTCATCGCCTCGTCGTGCCAGCGGGCCCAGTCGCTCTGCACGGTTTCCTCAATCGGGCGGCGCTCTGCCACCGTAGCTTCGTCCACTCCATCGACCGGCCCGCGCTCCAGGTCAGCTAACAGCCTTTCGGATAACTCGGCCTCCTTCATTAGTCGGCTCAACGCTGCGTGCTCGAGTTCGGTGAGCAGCGCACGTGCCTGCTCAACTGTGGCGGAGGCCATCAGCAAAGCAGTCATTCCGTGGCTCATTGCGACATTCTGCATTTCCTCGGCGCTCACCTTATCGGGGGTGTCGAGATTGCTGCCTGCGAATGGATCGTCCCAGTGCCAGCTTACCGCTGTGGTGATACCGGCTGGAAGTAACACATCGTGATCGCTTCCGCCTTCGAAGGGCTCGAACTTGGCCGGCCACTCCACATGTACGGCACGTTCGGAGACCGCTGACCAGAGCAGCTGGTTTAGATAGTGGCCCGGGTATCCGGCGATGCCGAAATCACGGATTGGGTAACCGCTGTCATGCACATCGTCCGGTGCGGTATACACCTCGGGTCTAGGCGTGATTACCGAGGGATCTGGAGAACGCTCTAACCGATAGATACCTCCGGTTACGGCGACGTCCGCTCCAGTCATATCTGCATTGAGCGCAGCGAGCGCTCCATGAGTTTCTCCAACGGTCTGCAGCCATAGACGGGTTCCCTCGCGCTCCGGTCCGAACAAGAATGTGAGGGTACGATTCGGAGGTTCCAGAGTTCCACTCTCGATCCCGGCGGCAATAGCCGCAGCGAGTTCTGCGTGGGTAGCGACTCCGGTTGCGTTGTTGTTGGCGCCTGGCTTGGCATTGTCGATGTGCGACACCAAGATGACTCGTTCTTCGTCGGCGCCGGTACCAGGAATCTCTACTACGAGTTCGCGCAACGGAGAATCGAAGAATCGTGTCTCAACAGTCACGTTGAGCGTCACTGGCCCCGCATTCGCCAGATCGCGTAGGAGATCTGCTGTCCGGCGTGTGACCTTCAGTCCCCACCCCGAGCGTCGCCGCATGGACTCCGGTTCAACACAAGGTAGCGATCCGCTACGTACGATTCCCGGATAAGTGCTGTGATGCCGCTCATTGGATAAGAAATCGGAGATCACGCCTGACGCTCCACGCGAGTCTACCGCCTGCTCGTATATCGCCCCAAGCCGCCCACTTCCCAGCACGATCTTGCCGCGCACGTCGACGTCCGCGTAATCGGAAGCGTTTACGCCGGCGCCCACATCCACAAGCGAGACCGTCACTCCTCCCGACGGTGTCGAACCTGAGTACTTGCCCAAGAGGGTCGGCAGTTCGTCGTACGTGTGCAGCTGCTCATTCCTCGGCTCAACCAGGCTCACCGATGCGCTGATCGGATCCCAGGCAATTGGACACAGAGTCAGAGGGCCCTCCAACACCTCCATTCGCCCGACCCCTTCGAGGCCCGCGTCACGCAGATAGTCGGCTACCATATCGAGCGCCTCGTTATAGCCGGTGTTTCCGCCACCGCGTAGCCGCCAACGCTCTGTGAGGAACTCCACGACTCGCATCGCTTCGCCCGTGCGGTAGTGCTGCGCGAGTGTTTCGTGGTACTCCCGGAGCACCACGGAAAGTTCGCTCTGTGGAGCGGACTCACATGCTGAGACGCCACTCAACGTTGCAGCTACGGCGGCTGAGATCGTCAGGGTGCCAAGTCGTCTCACACATCGCTTGGAGGTCTGTGCCATAGTCATAGTCTCGCTTATCTGTGGAGCTCGCCGACGCGAGCCCGAGCCGAGTCTACAGCACTTTCGAGAGCCGCTACATCTCCGCCCGTAGGAAGGTCCATCACCGAGGCAAGGGCCTGGTCAAACCACCTGGCCCACTCGCTCAATATGAACGCCTCGGTCTGTCTACGTTCTTCCACGGTCGTCTCTTCGACTCCTTCGATGGGCCCGCGCTCCAAGTCGGCCAGGAGTCTTTCAGTCGCTTCGTTCTCAAACTGTAACTTGGCTGTGGCTACGTACTCGAGCTCAGTGAGTAGCGCGCGTGCCTCCTTTGCCGATCCATAGGCCATCAGCAACGCAGCCAAGCCATGGCTCAGCGCCACATTCTTCATCTCCTCTGCACTCACCTTGTCGGGCGTATCGAAGTTGGTGCCTGTGAAGGCATCAACCCAATGCCAAGAGAGTGCGGTGGGTACACCGGCTGGTAATAACACGTCGTGGTCGCTGCCACCTTCGAGCGGGTGTTGGTCGATCGTCCACCCGACTCTGCGTGCTCGCTCTGAGAGAGCTGCCCACATCAGTTGATTGATGAAGTGTCCGGGGTAGCCGTCCACGCCCAGGTCGCGAAGCGGCCACCCACTGGTTATGTCCTCGGGTGCGGTATAGGCTGCTGGTCTTGGGAACTTGAACGCCGGATCAGGGGATCGCTCGAGCCGGTATGTACCGCCGGTCAGCTCGGTGTTCTCGCCGGTCATGTCCCCGTCGATCGCTGCAATCACGTTGTCGACGTTGGCTCCGCTACTGTCCATCCAGAGACGCGTTCCTTCACGCTCCGGTCCGAACAGGAAGGTAAGCGTGCGGGTAGGAGGTTCCAGGTCACCGCTCTCGATGCCGGCCGCTATCGTCGCCGCAAGTTCGGCGTGAGTGGCCACACCGGTGGCGTTGTTGTTGGCGCCGGGTTTGGCGTTGTCGGAGTGTGACACCAAGATCACCCTCTCCTCAGGTGCGATGGTGCCGGGGATCTCAACCACGAGTTCGCGCAACGTGGACTCGAAGAACCGAGTCTGGACGTCTACGTTGAGTGAGACTGTGCCTTGTTCCATCAAACCACGCATACGGTCACTAGTTTGGCGCGTGACTTTTAGGCCCCAACCCGAGCGGCGCTGCAGTTGGCGCGCTTCTGCGCACGGCAGCGATCCTGCTCCAACGATTCCAGGGTAGAGGGTGTGGCGTTGTTCGTTTCCCAGGTGGTCAGAGATCACGCCCGCTGCGCCCCGTTGATCTACCGCCTGTTCGTACAAATCACCCAGCCGCCCGCTTCCCAACACGATCTTGCCACGCACGTCGACGTCGGTGTAGTCGGACGCCTCCGTACCGGCTCCCACGTACACGACAGGAGCCGTCACCCCGCCCTGAGGTGTCGAACCGGAGTATTTGCCCGGCAGGGTCGCAAGGTCGTCATACGTATGTAGCAATGCACTCGTCGGCTCGACCAGGCTCACCGATACTTCCACGGGCTCCCACGCCAGGGAACAAAGCGTGAGCGGCCCCTCCAGGACCCGCATTTGACCGACCCTCTCCAATCCCGCGTCACGCAGGTAACCGGCCACCATGTCCAGCGATTCGTTATACCCCGGGCTCCCACCACCGCGAAGCCGCCAACGATCGGCCAAGAAATGAACGATCGTCATTGGTTCGTCTGTGCGGTAATGATTCTCGAGCGCGTCATGGTAGCGGCCGAGTATCGACGAGAGGTCGCCGTTCGAAGACGGCGCGCAGCCAAACGCACTCGTTCCCGCTGCGACGATCACTGCAAAATTCAGTGTAACGGCCAACCTCAACGAACATCTGGAGATCGGTTCCATGGTTTGTCTACCTCACCGGTGTTGGAACGTTTTGTCTACTGGCTCTTGCCTCGTCCCGTGATTTCCCAGACTGCCTCCAACCTGTCGTCTCTGATGCAGTGATATTGGTCGTATAGGTTTACCGCGGGATCACAGTGTGTGATGATCAGCTCGAGTTTGTCGCCCAGCTTGATTTCGCGGCTTGGATTCTCGAGAGCAATCTTCCCGTGCTCATCCCCGCTGAGACTGTACGAAACTCCGGTAACGCCTTTAACGAGTGGCGTCGGGTCGTCCATGGCAGTTGCCTTTGTTCCGGCGTCGACAGTTATCGATTCCTCAACGGGTTTGCTTATCGCGGTCGTCAATACGGTGAGCGACGGTTCGAAATCCCGATAGTGCTCGACCGAAGTGTCCTGGCCGCCGATGGCTAGATACTGGGTATCCATGAACACGTACGAACCGGGCTGGCCGTCGGTGAAACCAGGAACGTGGTGATCCATGTTGTAGGTTCCCGTTCCACCCCCAGTGAAGATTTCGACTGGAATACCCTCCGCTTCCAACATCCTCACGGTCTCAGCAGCAGGTGCCATCGTTTGGGAGTTCCTTGTCCGTCGTTCTTCAAATCCATGTACGTGCTGCATGGAACCGGCATACGCCTGGATTCCCAAAAATCGCAGTCCGTCTGAACTGAGGATTTCCTTTGCGAAGTCCACTACTGCCTGGCCCGGTTCCACACCGGTTCTGTCCTGACCCACGTTTAGATCCACGAGAACACCCAATTCCAGTTGGTGGCCCCTTGCGGCTTCTGAAAGGTCTCGAACGTTTTGAAGATTGTCTGCGACCGTCATCAAAGATGGTGCCCTCATCCTGTTCTGCATCAACCTATCGATCTTGAAGGGCGTGATCACCGGAGAAGTGATCAATATGTTGGTGATGCCTGCATCAATCAGTGCTTCCGCCTCACTCACCTTCGCCGTGCACATTCCGACTGCACCCGCAGCTAGCTGCATCCGTGCGATTTCCGGACACTTTGTGGTCTTTGTGTGAGGGCGATAACCAACGTCATTCGCTCTGCAGTAGTCGGACATCCTCCTGATGTTTCTTTCCATTGCGTCCATGTCGATCAAGAGTGCCGGCGTATCGATATCCCATTTCGACATGTTGCTTTTGATTTCGTCGCGTTTCTTACTTTCATCCGGGTTGTGCTGCGACAGGCCATTCCTTATCGATGGGATCATCATCGAGCATCCAATTGATGTTCCCAGGAAATTTCTTCTCGATAGGTGCGGTCTTTTCATCTTCCCCTCCACGGGTAGCGATACAATGGATGTCACTCAATCAATCGCAGTATGCATGTACGGGTCGGTGCTGTCCAGCTAGCTCGTTTTTGATCCGCCAACAATCCGCAAAACGGTATTCAAGTCACAGTTCACAGGCATAGGAGTCCGTGAATTCTTGGCTTGCATAGCTCGGGCACCCGCTGCATGTTAGAATTCTCTGCGATGCTGTCCCGGGAGCAATTCACCCTCGCACTGTCTCCCGGCGTACGACAGTCCTTTCCAGGCTGCGCCATTTGGCGAGCCAGAACTGAGGAGGTATCCATGCACGACATCCGTTCTCGTCCTCTCTCACTGCTTGTGTGCCTGCTGTTGGCACTCGCATGGATGGGAGGTCCACTACAGCCCGCGGGACTTCTTGCCCAGGGAGGCAGTGTGGGCGGCACCGTGGTCGATGCGAACACGGCCGCCCCGTTGGAAGGCGTACAGGTAACTGTGCAAGGTACGTCCCTCAGCGCATCTACAGATCAAGGGGGCCGGTTCCGCATCACCGGTATCTCCGGAAACCGCGCAACGATCAACGTTGCCAGATTGGGCTGGGCGATGCAGACGGTCCAAGTTGCGGTCGGCACGATGGACATTCGAGTCGCGCTGGAGCAGTTCATTGTCCAGCTTGATGCGATGGTCGTGACCGGGACAGCGGGCGACACCCGGAAACGGGTATTGGGCAATGCCGTATCTCAGATCGATGTGAGTGCCGCCGAGGCGGCTCCGGTCCAGAGCTTTTCCGAGTTGCTCAACGGTCGTAGTACGGGAGTTGTGGTGCAAAAAGGATCGGGCGTGGCCGGTGGTACGTCCGAGATCCGGATCCGTGGACGCTCCAGCCTGCGGGACGTGAGCGACGCACCACTTCTCTACATCGATGGTATTCGCGTGAACAACAGAATCACCGGCGACAGAACCGACCCGGCAACATCGCGACTCGATGATATCGATCCGTCTAGCATCGAGAGTATCGAGATCATTAAGGGACCTGCAGCGGCGACGCTGTACGGGACGGAGGCGTCCAACGGTGTGATCCAGATCATCACTAAGAAGGGCGTAGACGGGCCTGCTCGGTGGGATTTCACCATGCGGCAGGGTATGAGTTACTTCAACGATGCAGCCGACCGCCTACAGATCAACTACGGATACGATCCATCGGGGAACGTCATTTCGGCAAATATGGTGGAACTGGAAGAGGCAAGGGGTACGCCGATCTTCAGTACAGGTCACGACCAGTTCTACAACCTTGCTGTATCAGGCGGCTCTCAGCGACTACAGTACTTCGTGTCGGGCAGTGGCACATTCAACAATGGTATCACCCCAGATAACCACGGACATCGTTACAACGCCCAGCTGAATTTGTCGGCTCAGCCGAACAATACGATCAGCTTCAATGCAAATGCGGGCTTCGTGATGAGCCGCTACCGACTCCCCGAACAGGGAAACGATGGCGTGCTACCCGAGCTCCAACGCGGCAGCCCGGAAGCGCTGAGCGAGCCTCACCGCGGCTTCTACGCTGTACCGCCTGAGGCGGTGTTTGAAGCATACCAGTTGAACCAGGACGTGAACCGTATGACCGCCGGTTTCTCGGTGACTCACGATCCATTCGAATGGTTCACACACCGGTTCACAATTGGTTTGGATTTTACAGATCAGGAGATTTCGGACTACACGCCGCGGCTGGGCGAGCAGAATGCCCAGTTCTTTACGGCGGAGTTCGCCTCGGGTAGCAAGGAGGTCGAGCGTGAAGAGGTGCTGTATTCGACGATCGAGTACAATGCGACGGTGTCGAAAGACATCACCGACGCTCTGACGAGTAACACATCTGGTGGTTTCCAGATCTATCAGAAGTCGATCGAGTTCCTCGAGACCGAGGGCCTTGGGTTTCCGGCGACAGGCGTGAAGACGATCGCCGGTGCCGGGACCTACCAGCGAGGACGCGACGACTTCATCGAGAACAACACGGTCGGGTTTTTCGTGCAGCAGCAGTTTGGCTGGAAAGACCGCCTCTTCCTAACAGGCGCAATCCGGGCGGATGATAACAGCGCCTTCGGCTCTGACTTCGACGTTGTCTACTATCCGAAAGTGAGCGGTTCCTGGGTGTTGAGCGAGGAGCCCTTCTGGAATGTCGACTTCGTCAACTCGCTGCGACTTCGGGCAGCGTATGGCGAGTCGGGTCAGCAACCGGACGCGTTTGCGGCGCTGCGCACCTTCCAAGCTCGAGCCAACCCTACTGGCGATGCTTCAGTCACGCCAGAGGCTGTTGGCAATCCGGACCTGGGTCCCGAGCGCGGTAAGGAAATCGAGATGGGATTCGACTTGGGCCTGTTTAGGAGCCGGATCAATGTCGACTTCAGCTACTACAACCAGAAAACGACAGACGCGATTCTTTCCCGCAACGTGGCACCATCCACGGGGTTTTCGGAAACGCAATTCGTGAACGTAGGAGAGGTCGCAAATAGTGGATTTGAGGTCGGCGTGAACGCTCTGGCAATCGACAGTCGCAATGTCGATTGGGAAGTGGGATTGACCTTCAACACGAACCACAATGAGATCACCGAGCTCGGCATCGACGGCTGGCTCGACGTCGGATGGACGACGAGGCATCAAGAAGGTTTTCCGGTGGGTTCGTTCTTCGCCGCCGAGGTAGTGAGCGCCAGACTCGAAGACGGCATCGCTGTCGACGCGTTGTGCAGTGACGGGGAAGGCGGAACAGTGGATTGCAATGAATCACCTCCGTGGGTTTTCCAGGGTCAACCTTCGCCGGACTTCGAAGGCTCGTTCAACACGACAGTGACACTGATGGACCGCGTAAGAGTCCGCGGGCTGGTGGATTTCATGGTTGGTCAATCAAAGTACGTGACCGACCGGTGGAACCGCTGCGCCTGGATCCAGAACTGCGAGATAAACGTTTATCCAGAGCGATTTGACCCGCGGGATGTCTTTGCTGCGCAGAATGGCGGCGCTAACGAATTCGGTTTCACCATCCAGGAGGCGAGCTTCGCCCGGTTGCGCGAAGTTTCGGTGGAGTACAGCATCCCGGACGCATGGGCCTCGGCTCTGAGGGCGCGGTCGGGTAGCATAGCGATCGGCGGACGCAACCTCGGCGTCTGGACAGATTACCCCGACGTGGATCCCGAGACGATGCACATCAACGGTTCGGTCGCTGAGCCCGAGGATCAGAGTGTTCTGCCCCCGCTCAGGCAATTCAGTTTCACAATCCGTTTGAGCTACTAGCGAGGAGGATACGGAACAATGACACAAGATGCGAA
This sequence comes from Gemmatimonadota bacterium, assembly GCA_039589395.1. Classification (GTDB taxonomy): domain Bacteria; phylum Gemmatimonadota; class Gemmatimonadetes; order Gemmatimonadales; family GWC2-71-9; genus JBDGYW01. The sequence goes on along the minus strand of JBDHHK010000074.1, from coordinate 1,893 downwards.
GACCTCGCAAACAGGAGTCGCTCAAATGCTGACGCTTAAATCAATGAGGCGTATGGCGAGTTGGTCCTGCATCATTCTGGTGCTGGCGCTCAACTCCTGCGACGCCTTGGACAATCTCATTTCGGTGGAGGCACCGTCACAGGTTGCGGCGGAGGACCTCGACAATCCAGCGAACGCAGACTTGATGGTCAACAGTGCCATCAACGAATTCAGGTGCGCGCTCGTGCACTTCATCAGCGCCGGCGCGTACGTGGGGAACGAGTGGTCGGTCGGACACAATCAGGGCGGTGGCTCCTATGTATGGTACGACGCGCGTACGTTCGAACCTCAAGGCTGGACCGCCATGTACGCCACGGGGGATTGCACGGAAAATGCACCCAATGTGTACGAGCCTCTGTCAACGGCCCGTTGGCTCGCCGACGACGCCCTGAACCGACTCGACTCCGCGTGGAGTGAAGCGGAGATTCCGAACCGGACAGAGTTGGAGGCGAAAGCAGCAGCCTTTGCAGGTTATAGTCTTACGCTGCTCGGCGAGGCTATGTGCGCTGCCGCTATTGATGGAGGACCTGAGCTGACGCCAGCCGACATTTTCACTCTCGCTGACGCTCGGTTCACGAGGGCAGTGTCAGCTGCCCAAAGTGCAGGTGAAGACGATATTCTCAACGTGGCCAGGGTTGGCCAGGCGCGTGCTTTACTCAACCTGGGCCAACCAGCAAATGCGGCTAATGTTGCAGCTTTAGTGCCCGCCGGCTTTTCGTACGAGTTCATGTACTCGAGCGCAGACGATGCCACAGAAAACAAGATCTACGCCCTGATGGAGCGGGAGCTCATGGCGACCGTGGAACCGATGTACCGCGACATGAGATTCTTGGGTGACGCAGATCCCCGGGTGGTAGCAGTCGATCTAGGCGTTGTGGGCCCAGCTACGACTATTGAGATCTGGGGTACCACAAAGTACACCAGTCTCGAGAGCCCCGTGCCGGTGGCAACATGGGAAGAGGCACAGCTGATTGTGGCAGAAGCGGCATACAGGGACGGTCGATACCAAGACGCGGTGGAGATCATCAACCTCCTGCACGACGCGGTGGGATTGCAAGATTTCGTCAGCACCGATCCGGATGAGATTTGGGACCAGCTGATTTACGAGCGTGCAGCCGAGCTATTCCTCGAAGGTCAACATATGCAAGATCTGGAGCGGTTGAATCTTACGCTCGTGCCGGCCGCTGGTGCCCCGGCGTACCACGGAGGTGTCTATAGCGACCAGATATGCTTCCCGCTTCCCGAGGTAGAGTATCTGAACAACCCGAACATCAATCGATAATCCCGAGTCGCGGAAGGAGCCCGGCCAATGAGCCGGGTTCCTTCCCGCAGCTTCCCTCTTCCGAAGGGCAGGCTTCTCATGCCGTCAACGCTTTCCGCGAGGCGCGGGGCTTTCCGGCTCCTGCCACCCGTCGCCACACTTGCATTTCTGATAACCATCCTAGGCGGCTTCGCTATTCTTCACCCCCAGCAGGGTCTCCGGTTTGAGATTTCGTTTCCCCGAGAGCTGAGCCTCGGTGCCCAGGACGGGCGGATCATCCTTATAGTCTCGAACAGGCCCGGTCAGGAGCCCAGGTTCCAGTACCGGATTTATGATCCAGGCACTCAGCCCGGGTTCGGTATCGACGTGGTGGGCCTGCAGCCAGGTGAGGCAGCCGTGGTGGACGGTTCTACGTTCGGATTTCCTGTGCGTAGTCTCAACGACTTACCGGCGGGTGAGTATCGGGTCCAAGCGATATTGAACCGCTACGAGACTTTTGTCAGGGGTGACGGCCACACCATGAGCCTGCCCCCTGACCAAGGGGAAGGTCAGCATTGGAACACCAAGCCGGGCAATCTCCATAGCGCCCCCCA
>JBDHHK010000073.1:0-35361 GCA_039589395.1 Gemmatimonadota bacterium | reverse complement strand
GGGAGCCGAGGCCTCAATTGAATTCGAAGGCACCGGCGCTATCATAGCCGGCACCTATCTGACGTCGGGCGGCACCGCCGACATCTACCTCGACGGCGAACTGCACCGCACGGTCGATGTGTATTCCGACGAAGCAGCGAACAAATATGGTGAATCGGTGTGGCATGCCTTCGGCCTCGAGGACGGAGCGCACCAACTGCGGGTGGCGGTACGAGGAGAACCATATAGGGGCGACAGTGGCGACGTTTCGAATGGAACTGACGTCTCACTATCGTACCTGGTCGTATTCAGGTAAGGCGGTCACGGAGAATCCAAACCGATCAATTCAAAACGTCAAGCTTAGCCCTGCCGGGCAAGGACGGGCACACTCACCGAAGACTTCGGCAAACGCCAGGAGCCCGCGCGTGCCCGTGCAGTGCCCCACGTAAGTATTCACGACGGCGTGTCGGTCTTTGGCGGCAGCCACACTCTCACGTAGTGTGGTCTCATCTGCGTGCGCCAGATGGGTACCACCCAACACTGCAAATACTCCACCCTCGAAAGTCCGGGAAACGTGTTCCAGGGTATTGATGAGCCCGGCATGGCAACATCCCATGATTACCACCAAACCAGCGGACGTGATCAAAACGAGCGACTGGTCGTCAACGATTCTGTCGGGCACCAATTGCGATACTTCGCGAGAAAGCAGCCGGGCATCACGCGGCTCGGGCCCGGCCCCACGTGGTACCTGCCCGGTCGTATGAATTCCCGGCGCTACCTCAACGGGATCTTCGGTCAATCGCAGCTTGGTCCGGGTTTCAACCCAGGTGCGATTGCGTGGAATACCAACCGGCCGGTCTTCCTTGCCATCATCTCGGGCGATCCGCTCAGCAAACACAGCCGGGTGCGCCACCACGTCCACATAACCACTCAGCAAGATAGCGCGCTCCAGCCCACCCACATGATCATAATGACCGTGGCTCAATACGATCGTCGAGAGATTCTCTAGATCCTTATCCAACACCGCCAAATTGTGAGCCAAGACATCACCACTGCTTCCCGTGTCGAACAGGACCTTGGCGTTGTCTGTCTCCACCAGAAACGCCTCACCATGTTCTGCCCAACAATCCGATCCCATCAAGGCGGTGTTGTCAACCAAGCAGGTTACCGTTAATACGTCAGCCATTAATCAGTACCTACATCACTTCGTCAATAGGCGTGAGTCCCCAATACCACCTCGACCCCAAACTTGCTCTCCAATACCGGTCTCAGCTCATCAAAGTCAATAGGGCAGTCGGTCATTTCCCCTCCAAATTTCTAGTTTTGAATGCACCATCCGACACAGACGAGGGCAGGTAATACGCCAGACCAAAACCTCTACTTTGGGGTATAGCTTTTCTATACGGAACGTTGTAGACTTCCTGCGCATCAATCGTGATTTTTTTCGCAGTGACCAGGAAGGACCTGATGACTGAGTTGCCGTTCAAGGACGAAGACACAGAACCGGTAGCCGCTATCGGCGTTCTAGCGCAAAAGGTAGGGCTCTCGGTTTCCGCCGTTCGCAAGTACGAGAACGAAGGCCTCATCATCGCCCATCGTACGGAGTCCGGACACCGTCTGTTCTCGCAGGAAGACTTCGAACGCGTCCGCAACATTCACCACCTGATCCACGACCTGGGTCTCAATATCGAGGCGATCCGCAGGCTGCAGGCCCTGCTACCCTGTTGGGAGCTGCTCCCCTGCAGCCCGGATGCTCGTGACAACTGCCCCGCGTACAATGACAACACTCGTCCGTGTTGGATGATCAAAGGACTCGACTGCGCTCCGCAGGGCAACGAATGCAGGCAATGTGAAGTGTACCGCTTTGGTTCGCTCTGTACGGAAGAGATCAAAAGCCTCGTGTACGATCATGGCAATACCAGTGACAGTAGCGTGGCAATACGAGAATTACTAAACCGCAAACGGCGATCCCAAGAGGAGGCTTGACCGTGGGTTCGATCTTACTTGTTGTTGCTTATGCGTGTGTAGCGACTTTCGTCGCAGCTGTAGTACACCGCTTCGTGAAAATCTCGAGCATGCCGATGCACTTGAGGTGGGAACTCTATCCGGTTGCTCACGAAAAGGGTCGTGCAGATTACGGCGGATCCTACCTAGAAGAATCGAATTGGTGGACCAAGCCTCGTGAGTCGTCCAAGCTCGGGGAACTCAAGGTGATGATACCTGAGATCCTTCTGCTCGCAGGCGTCTGGGAACACAACCGCAGCCAGTGGGCAAGGTCATTCCCTTTCCACTTCGGCCTTTACCTGCTCGCCGGTCTGATTGGCCTCCTTCTTCTAGGTGGAATCGCGACCGCGGTGGGCGCTAACGTCAGTTCCGACGGCCGCACGGTATGGAGTGCCATTCACCATCTGACATACATCGTCGGATTCGCGGGTATGGCGCTCGCTTTGATCGGCGCGCTTGCATTGTTATCTCGCCGGATGTTCGATGAGGACTACGCCGAATACACGAAGAAGGGCGATTACTTCAATCTCGCCTTCTTCGTGGTGACGCTGGTGGTGGCACTAGCAGCTCACACTCTTGTTGATCCTACCTTTTCCGGCATCAGGGAATACGTGACTCAACTGGTCACCTTCGACTTTGCTGCCGCTAACGCCGGCAACGGCTCGCTGTTGAGCCTCGCTGGTTTGGAGATCGTGTTGGGCTGCCTGCTGTTGGCCTACATCCCGCTCACCCATATGTCCCACTTCTTCACAAAGTGGTTCATGTATCATGACATCAGGTGGAGCGACGAGCCGAATTTCAAGGGCTCAAAGATCGAAAAGAAGATTCAAGAAGCATTGCAGTACCCGGTGAGTTGGTCGGCGCCGCACATTCGCGGGGACGGGAAAAAGAACTGGGTGGACGTTGCCACTTCCGGCGTTGAGGAGTGAGAGAGAATCCAATGAAGACGAAGAGAAGAGTAAAGATCGAAGACATATCAAAGCCCACGGAGCAACTCACCGAGGTACGCAAGGAAGACCTCATGACGCTCCCGGCTCCGTTCGATACGCTAGAGTCAACCCCTGATTTCCCGCCGTTGAGCGACGCTGCAAAAGAGAAGTACGAGTGTTCGCTTGACGGCACGATAGCGATCAGCATTCCGAAGCCCAAGGACAAGAAGGAAGAGGACGAACTAGTCGCCAAGTTCCTATCCGGGCTGCAAAAGTTATTCACTAAGGAGAACAACTGGACTTTCTTGCAGCCGCTGGTCCTCTCTATGGATCACTGCGCCACGTGTCATACCTGCTCCGATGCTTGCCACATCTATGAAGGCAGCGGAAATAACCCGGTTTACAGACCCGCCTATCGGTCCGAAGTGTTTCGACGCCTATACAAGAAGCATGTCAAGTCCAAGAGTGGCGTTCTGCAAGCGTGGCGCGATGGGGAAATCGAGTGCAATTGGACGACGGTCTCGCGGCTAGCGGAACTCGCTTACCGCTGTAACCTCTGCAGGCGCTGCGCACAGACTTGCCCTGTAGGCGTTGACAACGCTCTCATTGCGCATGAGATCCGCAAGATCTTTAGCATGGAAATGGGCATCGTTCCCAAAGAGATCCATGATAACGGATCCGTGCTCCAGTTAAAGGTTGGCTCTTCCACTGGTATGAACGACGTGGTTGTCAAAGACAACGTCGAGTTCATCGACGAGGACGTTTCAGAAATGACCGGCCTCACAATCGAGACACCGTGGGACAAAGAGGGAGCCGACATCCTCTTGATCCACAATGCCGGTGAGATCATGTCGTGGCCGATGAATCCCGGTGCGTTCGCGGTGATATTCGAGACCGCCGGCTTGAGTTGGACGATGTCGAGTGAGATCGCAGGGTTTGACAGCATAAACTACGGCGTATGGTATGACGATGCGCAGTTCGCGCGGGTCGCAATCAAGCACGCCGAGGCGGCCAAAAAACTGGGTGTCAAGAAGATCGTGCTCGGAGAATGCGGTCACGCACACAAGGCACTCACGGTCATCGCCGACCGTGTGCTGACCGGCGATCTGAACATACCGAGAGAGAGCTGCCTGGTAACTCTGGAAGACATCGTCATGAACGGCAAGATCGATGTGGATCCGTCGCGCAACGATTTCCCCGTCACGCTCCACGATCCGTGCAACGTCGTTCGACTCATGGGGATCGTGGAGCCGCAGCGTCGCATTCTCAGAAAGATTGCTCCGCGGTTCCGCGAAATGACACCTCACGGAGTGGATAACTATTGCTGCGGAGGCGGCAGCGGCTTTGCGATAATGTCGGGGCACAACTTCGGCGATTGGAGAACTCAAGTCAGCAGTAGAAAGAAGCTTCAGCAGGTTCTGAACGCGTTCGAGGGAGAGCTGGATCCATCGATCAAGAAGTATGTGTGCGCACCTTGCTCGAACTGTAAGGGTTCCCTCCGCGATCTCTTCCAGTACTATGATATTTGGGAGAAGCACTCAATCCTCTACGACGGACTTGTGGAGTTGATCGTCAACTGCATGACTAATGTCAACGAGGGATTCATTGAGTGGGAGATGCACTAGGCGAACAGGTACAGCGTCAGACGCTCCGCAGGGGGCGAGCGTCGCGACTTGAACGATAAAGGGAGGAACACATGGCCAAGAAGATCCTGGTCGTGGATGATGAGCCTGACGTGATAGAGTACTTCACCACGTTGCTGGAGGAACACGGGTATGAGACCCAGAGTGCCTCGAACGGAGCGGAGGCGATGGCTTCGATTCGCGAGGACCGGCCGGACCTGGTGGCTCTCGACATCACGATGCCAGAACAGTCGGGCGTGAAGACATACCGGCAACTCAAGGAAAACAGTGAATTCGTGGACATTCCAGTGCTGATCATCACCGGAATCGCGAAGGATTTCAAAAACTTCATCTCATCGCGGAAGCAGGTACCGCCACCGGAAGGATACCTTGAAAAGCCGGTGAGTCCTGAGACTTTAACAGCGGAAGTAAAACGCCTTATCGGCTGAAGCTCGCGTATTGAGTCTGTTATGGCTGACGCTGCAGCGTCATATCTTCTGTAACAGCATCGATCTTGAAGCAGCGAGATTTGGTGAAACCTTGGTGCGGTTTGTTCGATGCCGTACCCGGGCTTCCTTTCAGAGCGGTTGAAGCTCTAGCCGAGCAGCTTCCTGACAGCTTTCACAAACTGCTCGGCATCCACTGGTTTGTTGATATAGCCTTCCGGCGGTGGCACTTGTCGCCTATTGGAAATGAATGTCTTGAAGTCGTCCGATACGCCGGTGGTGATGATGACAGGTATGTTTTTGAAGCGGTCATCTTCTTTGATGCTTCGATAGACAGCGACCCCTGACTTCTCGGGCATCGTTATGTCCAACGAAACGAGGTCCGGGGTCGATTCTTCGAGTACCGCTATCGCCTCAGTACCATCCTTTGCAGTGGAAACCGCCAGGCCATCATCCTCGAGTACTGTGGCAAGATAGTCGCGAGCATCCGGGTCGTCGTCTACCACGAGGACGGTCTTTACTGCATCAGCCACTCATCGCCTCCATCTCAGCCACGTCGACCGGGTCCGGCTCTACCTCGGCGGGACGCTCACGGGGCAGTGTCACGACAAAGCGCGTCCCCACTCCCGGTTCCGACTCTAGTTCGATACTGCCGCCGTGTGCCGTCGCTATCCGATCCGATATGAACAAGCCGAGGCCGGTTCCCGTTCCCTTTGAGGAGAAGAAGAGTGTGAACGCTTTGTCTTGCGTCTCTTCGTCCATCCCGATGCCATTATCTTCGAACTCGAACTGCACGTGATCCGCCATACCCCGAACGCCCACTTTCACAGTGTGCTCGGACTTGTTTTCGTCCATCCGGCAGGCGTCCATTGAGTTCTCGAGCAAGTTCGCGAGCAGTGCGCGCACAGCTTGCGAATCGGCTTCGAGTTCACCCGCTTCGGCGTCGAACGTCTTCATAACCTCGACATTCAGTTCTTTGGCCCGAAGCTCCGACTGATTGCATACCTCTTCGATTACCTCTATAGCGGAAAGCTGTTCCCAACTTGGTACTCGGTCCTTTGCGTAGTAGAGGATGTCGGAGACCATGCTCTGGATTCGCGCTGCGTTGCGCTGCACTGTAGTCCAGCCCTTTTCGATCCTAGCCTGGTTCTCCTTCTTGAAACCAGAGTTTACCAGATAAATCCCTCCCGCCAGGCCGTTTAGCAGACCCTTGAGACCGTGCGACACGGACCCGACCAATAGGCCTAGCTGTGTCAGGCGATCTTCGAGGCGCCGGACCTCGGTGATGTTGGCGCTCATCTCCATCACGTGCGTGATCTGCCCTTGAGGATCCCGAATCGGTGCGGCCGTGACCAAGACGTTTCTGTTCGTTCCGTCACGGGATCGCACCGCCTCTTCACGCGTGTGCATGTCCCCGTCTTCAAACGCCTCCTGAACAGGACATGGCGCACAGGGCTCGCCACGGTGCTTGTATGCCTCGAAGCATTTGCGACCGAGGCCGTTTCCAAAGTCTTTCATGAAGGCGAAATTGACATCGACTATGTTCAGGTCCTTGTCCTGAATCGAGATGTAGCAGGGAACTTCGTTGAACAACAGGTGGTGGTACTCTTCGCTCTGACGGAGCAGCTTTTCGGTGTTTTTGATGTGAGTGATGTCAGTTGACATCTCCATGACCGCCGTAATCTCACCCGCATCATTTCGAATCGGCGTGGTGTGGACGATCATGGAAAGCTCAACGCCCCCGTCGGTCGTTACCTGCTCTTCACTCTCGTGACGCTCACCATCTCGAAACGTCCGTGCGACCGGGCAGACCTCGCACCGGTCAGCTCGCCTCTTGTATACCTGATAGCAGAAGCGGCCTTCGGGATCACCGAAGTCTTTCTTGAAACGTTTGTTGGCTTCGATAATCCGAAAGTCACGGTCTTGAACCGTGAGGTAACACGGCATCTCTTCGAAGTACTGTTGGAAAGGCGAGCTCATACCGTTGAGTCTCCTGCTCCACCATGGTACCGACAATACTGGGAGTGTTACCCAACCCACTCCCATTACCGACGAGATCAATTTCCATCTCAGAACTTGCGTTCCAGATCAGATCGTGTCCAGTGACGGCTATGTAAGCTCCAAAACCTTCTTGACGTTTAGCACGAGACCGTCTTCATCGACGGGTTTGTCCAGATAACCCTCTGGCTTCTTCACGGAGCGATCGTAGATGAGTTTGCGCAACTCTGGCCTGCCAGTGATGATGCATACGCGCAGGTCTTTGAGGTCATCGTCGTTACGAATGGTCTCGTAAACTTCACCCACATCGCGCCCGGGCATACCGAGGTCGAGCGTCAGCAGGTCTGGTTTCTCGGCGCGCGCTAGCGCCAATGCCTCTTCGCCATCGGATGCACGGTGAACCGTGGCACCATTGTCTTCGAGAACCGTAGCAATGAAGTCGACCTGGTCCGGCTCGTCGTCAGCCACCAACACTACGCGACCGGCGAACGGCAGTGCTGCGTCCTCTGGTTCCACTGCCCCCTCTGCAACCGCAGCACCAACTGCGACCGCTGCCGGCTCTGCCGCAGCAACTTCCTCTTCGACAGGAACCTGTACTTTCTCTTCGATCACCAGCGCATTAGCGACCAGATGTACGAGCTGAGTTACTTCCATGCCCAACTCGTAGTGCCGAATCACGTCACCGAGCCCGTCAACGCAATTGTGACAAGAGGTGACAACAGCACCCGCGCCAGTTTCCTTGAGCTGGTCCGCCTTGATCTTCGCCGATTTGAGACGCCGAGGTGTGTACTCCGACATGGACATTGCACCGCCGCCGCCGGTGCAACAGTAGTTCTCAGCCTTGTTGGGATACATCTCGCGGAAGTCCATGCACACCAGGTTGAGGAGTTCCCGCGGCTCCTCGTACAATCCACAGCTCCGCGCGTTGTTGCACGAGTCGTGGAACGTCACCGGCATCGTGTTTTTGGTCTTGTCGACTTTGATGCGGCCTTCTTTGATGTACCTCAGCATCGTGTCGACTGAGCTCTCCATCACATAGGGCACGTTGTACTGGGCCCAATTGGGACCCTCACACCGAGTGGACCTGTAGCCATGACCGCACTCGGAAATCACCAGAGTTTTCCCCCGCAATTCGATCACTTTTTCGTATAGCCGTCTAGCCACCGAGCCACCCAGGGCGTCGTCACCAGAAAACAAGCCAAAGTTGGTCATGTCCCAGCCTTCGCTGGGCATTGTCCAATTCTCTCCAGCAACGTGGAAGATCTTGGCCGCGTCGGCGATGCTGCGTGGGTCGTATTTCACCTCACGCGGGTTGATCGAGTAGACGATGTCTGCATCCATCTTGTCCACTGGAATCTTGACGTTGGGATCGTCCAAATCGTCCTGGAGCTCTTCTTCCATCCATTCTAGCGTCTCGAGGTAGTCCTCCTTCAAGACGCCCATCTGGTTGCCGATTTCCCATTGGTCTTTGCTGACTACCGCGACACCCTCCGGCATTACGCCTACCGAAACTAGCAGGCCTCTAGCCATGCGGTTGAACGTGGCGTAGTCGACTCCCATGGGACAGTTGATGGAACAACGCCGGCAGTTGGTGCACTTGCCGAACACGATGTCCTTCAGCTCCTCCAGGTCTTCGTCGGTCCTAACGGTGTCGGCTCCTACCCATTTCGGTAGTACGCGACCCGTCCAGTCGAAGTGCCGTTTGAACAGCTTACGGGTGCGGTCGGCTTTGTACGCCGGTGCATAGGTGGGGTCACCGGGATTGGCCAAGACGTAGTGACACGAATCGGTGCACATGCCGCAGTGGACACATGCGAGCATTGAACCGGCAATCTGTCGGTTCAGCTTTTGGCCCATCCGTTCGATGACCTTCTCCGCCTTCTGTGATCTATCTTTTGTCTTCTTGCTCATTTAGTAGTCTTTCGTGTCAGGCGTTGCTGCCAGCATCACCGCGCTGCAGAGGATAAACACCGCGATAACCCATGCTCTTGCCGAAATAGTAGCGCGTGAACGGGTAGTAGAGATAATGCGAGATTTTGCTGAACGGCACGTATACCAGGAAGAACGCAGTCAACATAAAGTAGGTCAGAAGATGCCATTCCCCGCCCGCAGTGCTATTCGGCACTGAGAGAGTCGCAAAGAAGAACCAAACCGTCAGCAGCACCAGCGAAAAGTAGTCGTCTGGTGAGCTGATGGCGCGCATGTACGGATTTGAAACGCGCCGGATTATCCTCATGATTCCAATCACACAGGCAAGCCCGATGGACACCTGAAGCACGAGCACGAACGCTGCACTCTCGAGCAGCCCGGGCGCGTAAGGAATAATGAACGAAAGCGCGATCGCGGCTGTAACGCCGCCGATATGGAATATCACGAACTGCGCGTAGAAGAACGGCTTCTTGCGTGTACTCTCCATGGCCCATGGCATTGCGACATTGGCCCACGAGTACAGGATGCCCTTCGCCTTCGTGGTGCTCGGTCTCCCCGTAGTGGCCTGGCGTTCGCCGCCGGCCTTGAATCTCTTCAAGAACCAGGTGATGCGCATGATGTAGACGAGCGCCATGAATCCAAGAGCAACTTCCTGTAGTGTGTGCTCCGAAAAGTGAAGCAGATCGCTTATTTCATGCATGTTCTACTTACCCAAGGCCTCGACCGGGGCCTTAAACGAGTTGAATTGAGGTGTATCCAGCACACAGATCACCACTTCTTTGATTCTAGTCTCGCCGCTCAGATACTCCTTGAGCGCTCTGGTCATCACCTTGGCACTCACATCCGCCGGGATCCCGTAATAGCCTGCGCCCATCGCCGGGAAGGCAATGTTTGCGATCCCCTTCTCTTCCGCCGCCTTCAGTGTGTTGATCATCGTTTCGTAGAGCTTGGTTTCGATTCCTTCCTCTTGGAATCGCGGTCCGACTGCGTGGATGATGAAATCCGCCTTCATATTGCCGGCTCCGGACACTACAACGTCGCACGTGGCGAGTGGCCCTTTACCATCTAGTTCCTTCTGAACCGTTGGGCCACCACGTGTCGAAATCGCCGTGCCGAATCCTGCGCCAACGGTGAGATCGTGTTGCGCGTAGTAGACGAAGGCGTTGACATCGATGTCGGTGATGTCCTCCTTCATCAGCCGGACAACCGTATTGTTCACTTGCGTGCCATCAGCAATGGCTTGGGACATTGCGTCCGCTCCTTCGCAGCATGTGTTTTAAGATCTATTGCAGACTCTTGAGATCTGCCCTGCACTACACTCTGGGCTTGGTCCGCTGGAAAGACACATCGCAGGCTGCCAATATTTCCCAGAAAAGCCGAATTTCCTGAAAAATCCCAGTTCAAGCTACACATACTGTAGTTGGCTGACAAGTTATCCGCAACCCAGAAAAGCCGGCCTTTTGTGCCCCTTCATCGGGCAAAAAAGCTGGTTCAGCCACCAAACGACAAACCCTCGATTTCTTTAGGGCCGATGAGTGGAGGATGCTACCACGTAGCCGAACAATAAACACGACCTCCAACCTAGCACGAGTACCGCCGGAGAGCTCATGCACATCTTGACAGCAGGCGGGTAATTGGCCGATTATGCATTTCGTTACAATAAACCAGAGATTTCTTGAATTTCGCCATAAAACGCCGAATTGAACCAAACAATGCCGACTAAGAGATCAAAACTGCTGACTACCGGACAGGCGGCTGAACTCTGTTCCGTCACACCGGATACAATCCTCAAATGGATAAAAAAGGGGCGGTTGCACGGCGTGCGCACCGCGGGCGGCCACCACCGCATTGACCGTCGTGACCTCGATCCGTTGGTTGTCGAACCTAACAGCGTCGAGGTAATGACACGACCAAGCGCGGATTGTGATCCTAAGCGTCTACGCTGTTGGGAGTATTTTGGCGAAGCGGGAACGGTGAAGGAAGAATGCCACGATTGCGTCGTCTATAAAGTCCGAGCGACACGCTGTTTCTTGATGGCAGGCATGGACTGGGACATAGGGCATTCGCGCCGGTTTTGTCAGAATTCGTGTGACGACTGTGTGTACTATCGCCGCGTGAACGAGCTCGCGACAAACGTCATGCTCATCACTCAGGATGACGATCTCATTGACAGCCTGGCGGGCGAGCAGGACAACCGTGTGACGCTGAGGTTTGCCAGTAATGCGTACGAAGCGTCGGCGATGTTCCACGATTTCCAGCCCGCGTTTGCCGCCGTTGACGTCGAGCACGTGCCGGCGCGCGATACCCACCTGCTTGACTCCCTGGCAGCCGACCCAAGGGTACCCGGTATCGGTGTCATCCTAGTCGTTCCTCCCGAGATGACGGGCAGAAAACGCCGCACACTGAATCATGATCTGATTGTTGGAGTGCTCGAAAAGCCGTTTAGGGCCGAACAGCTCGCTGAGGTACTCAATAGGGTGCCCATCAGGAGCTTGTCTCCGGCAAGCTGAAACCTTCGAGCCACTGCAGTCGCTAGTCTGACGGACTCGCATTCATGAGCCGGATATACCTGGACAACAACGCCACAACTCCGATTCACGACGGAGTCGTGGATGCGATGCTGCCGTTTCTCTCCGAGAGCTTCGGGAATCCCTCCAGCACCCATGCTTTCGGCCGAGAAACAAGGCGCGCCATAGACCGCGCGCGGGAGTGTGTAGCCGATTTTGTGCGTGCAGAGCCCGGCGAAATCGTGTTCACGAGCGGAGGTACCGAGGCCAACAACCATGCCATCAGGGGCGTGGTGGAGTCACGCACAAGTCCGACTCACCTGGTAACCGGCGCCAACGAGCACCCGGCGGTTCTCGAAACGTGCAAAGCTCTTTCGGAACGTGGAGCAAGCGTCACTGTGGTCCCAGTGGATGGAGCTGGCTCTGTGACACCGGAAGGCGTGGCGGCGGCGTTGACCGACGATACCTCGCTCATCTCGATCATGCTGGCCAACAACGACGTTGGAACCATCCAGCCGGTTGCGGAAATCGCTCGATTAGCCCGAGAACGCGGCATTCTCACGCACACTGACGCGGTACAAGCGCCCGGCAAGATCCCAATCGACGTACGGCAACTCGGCGTGGACCTGCTTAGCATTTCCGCTCACAAGTCCTACGGACCGAAGGGCACCGGGGCTTTATTCGTAAGGGACGGTACAAAGCTGGATCCGCTGCTGTTCGGCGGCAGCCACGAGCAAAACAAACGCGCCGGAACCGAGAATGTCGCGGGAATCGTAGGGCTCGGTAAGGCGTGTGAGATCGCAGCGCAGGACTCAGACGTTGTAGCCGAGTTAAGATCACTGCGCGACCACTTGGAGCGCGGAATATTGGAGAGCATCGAAGGGACCGGCGTCAATGGAAGCAAAGACGGACGACTTCCTAACACAACAAACATCTGTTTCCACGGAGTCCGATCCGACTCACTTTTGATGAACCTCGATCTCGAAGGCATTGCGGTGTCAGCCGGATCTGCATGTGCGTCGGGTGCGGTCGAGCCGTCACACGTCCTGCTCGCGATGGGGCTGAGCCGCGACGACGCAAACAGCTCACTGCGATTCTCACTTGGCCGCGGTAACTCTCCAGAGCAGGTAGAACGAGTGCTAGAGGTGCTCGTTAGAATAGTGGCCAGACTACGTGGCAGCTGAACCACTTCCCCTAGCTGACCGGGCGACTTTTGCGTAGATAATCAGGGTATGAAACCGAGCGCTCCAAACACCGACTTCGTGTCAGATCGGTACGCCAGACAGATCCGCCTGCCGGAGATCGGCACGGCTGGTCAGCAGCTGATTTCCGAAGGATCGCTGTTACTCATCGGCTGCGGTGCTTTGGGCAGCACCATTGCGAACAATCTCGTGAGAGCCGGCGTCGGGTTCATTCGGATAGTGGACCGTGACGTCATTGAACTCAATAACCTCCAAAGGCAGGTGCTCTTCGACGAGGACGACGTTGCCAGAGGACTCCCGAAAGCAGAAGCTGCGGCGAAACAACTCGGGAGAATCAATACCTCAGTGAAGATCGACGCGCGTGTGGAGGACGTGACGCCAAGAAAGATCGAGTCGATGATGGCAGATGTCTCTCTCGTTCTCGACGGCACCGACAATTTCGAAACCCGCTACGTCATCAACGATGCGTGTATAAAACACGATGTTCCCTGGATCTACGGTGGTGTCATCGGTATGACGGGGATGACGATGAACATTTTCCCCGGGTCGGGACCGTGCCTACGATGTGTATTTCCCACCTCACCGCCGGCGGGAAGTGTTCCTACCTGCGAAACTGCTGGCGTTCTCAACACTGTCCCCGCGGTCATTGCGTCAATCCAGTCAACCGAGGCGCTGAAAATCCTCTGCGGCGAAGATCCTTCATTGCAGATGACGTACGTAGATATGTGGAAGCAGTCGTTCCGGCAGATGTCGGTGGCGCGCGACCAAGAGTGCCCCGCGTGCCAGCACCGTAGATTCGACTATCTGTCCACCGAAGAGACGGCCTGGACGACAACTCTCTGTGGGCGAAATGCCGTCCAGATAACTCCAGCTGGTGACCAAACGATCGAGTTGGAAAGGCTGAGCCAAGACCTCTCGACAATGGGTGAGGTCTCGTTCAATGGCTCCGTTCTCAGGTTCGTGGTCAACGACCAAGAAATTCTGGTTTTCCCGGACGGCCGAGCAATGATCAACGGCACCGATGACGAGAAGTTTGCCAGGAGTCTCTATGCCAGGTACATCGGCGGCTGAGAAAACACCGATGACGGGCGACCAACACGGAATGTTATTGTGCGGATAGTAGTAGATGGCCTGCCCGAGGAAGTCAAAGACGGAACAACCGTATTGGAGGTGCTCCAAAAACGCAGTGAGCCAACGACTCACATCATCGTCGAAGTAAACGGATCGTTCGTCCACCCAAAGATTTACGGAAAGACCAGGCTCAAGCAGGACGACCGTGTGGAAGTCGTGTATCCCGCGTTCGGCGGGTGAGTCACTACTAGCGCTTTACCTGCACCTCCGGTTTGAACGCGGCCCATGCAAACCAAAAATGGTTACCGTGCGGGATTGCCGTGAGTCGCGCGCCAAGAAGCGGCCCAGACACTGCTTTCCCGAGAATGTTCCATGTCGATCCTGTCTCTCTGTCTACGAATGTGTCGGCCTCGCCCTGTTCAAACGTCAGGGTTTGTCCATCGACGTCTCGACTGAATACACCACTCATTCCCACATCTCTACCGTCGGCTATCTCATCATCGTCAACTGCGCTGGCTATTCCGGGGGCCCACAGGATTACGATGTCTGTTCCGTCCACTTCATCGTTGACCACTCGAAGGTCCGCCAGAACCGAAAACGGATATGCCAACACTTCGTCGCCCATCTCCAGCGCCACCACTCGTTCCATCGCGGGCAGCCGGAAGTCCACCTGTTGGCGGAAGAATCTCGGGATAGGCGTTTCACTCCTGTCGTAGCCTTCGTATGGGTTCCGACCATACGGACGCTCGAAACCAGTCTCCCGCGACAACACCAGAGCGTTTGGGAACTGTTCCGCAAAGGTAGCCCAGCTGACTAGCGGCGCGCTTATGAAAGTGAGCTGACGCCCAGCATACTCACCTACGATTCCCTCGCCTGTTGCTTGCTGCCACCACGATTCCGTTTGACGGTCGTACATCACGAGGTCCGAGTGCCGCAGCCTCCCAGTGGTTCCAAAGTCGAGCACTCTCCCGTCAAGCCTGCGATCGAATGCAAGGCAGGTGTTACACAGCGGGCAGTACGTTATCGAAACCGGAGTTGATCCGACCTCGTCGTTGACGATCTCGTGCCAGATCAGAATCTGCAGCGGGTATGCTTTGACGTCGTCTCCCATATCGATCACCGCCACCGGTTCCGAATCTTCCAGCCATCGCTGCGCTTCTCGCACCGGCACGAATCTCGGATCGTCGATAGCGGGGATTCCGTCCTTCGGGGGACCGCCGGATGTTATTTCCTCCAGCGGAACTGTGTGTTTACTGAAATTCGTCTTCCAGCCATTGGGCTGCTGCGACGCGCCCGAAGCTGGAGCCATCAATAGCGCCAGACTCAAACTGAGATACATTCTCGTGTTCATCGGTATCCCTCCCAAGGTCCTACTCAATGAGTGGCACCAGATAGTCACCGGTTACAGCAACGCCGAAACATTCTTTTACCAATTGCGTATAAAGTGGCAAATAGGTTCTTGTTTATTCTGTTTTTTGTGGTATTTTCACCGGAGGCAAAAGAGGCAGCGGGCTCGGGATGTAATGTCTGCGAGCGCAGAGTCACACACTGACTGAGAATTGCCTCGAACGCTATTGCCGCTCTCCAGTGGCAAGGAAGCTTGGAAAAACGCATGAAAACGAGAACGCAGCGTGGCTGAGCGACGAAGGCTCATTGCCCAATCGGGCTCGCAGGTCTCGGAGGCGTGAAACGATGACAGCTGCGACTGTACAACTCGCGCCCGACGACGAGTTCAACCGAGCTCTCGTTAACCTGGTGCGCCCGCGGGATTGGGTAAATCCATCACCGGCCGACAAGTACAACGTCGTCGTGATAGGTGGCGGGACGGCGGGGCTGGTGACCGCCGCAGGTGCCGCAGGTCTCGGAGCGAAAGTCGCGCTCGTCGAAAAGCACTTACTTGGGGGTGATTGCCTAAACTACGGCTGCGTGCCATCGAAGAGCCTAATCGCGGCAGCGAAAGCCGCGGCAGCGGTTTCCAGGAACAAGATCCAGGGCGTTTCGCCAGGAATAGCAAACGTCGACTTCTCAGCGGTCATGAGTCGGCTTCGAGAAGTCCGCGCGCGCATTGGTGAGCACGATTCGGCAGAACGTTTCGCCGGCCTCGGCATCGATGTATTCCTCGGCCTCGGCATCGATGTATTCCTCGGCGAGGGAAGATTTGCTTCTCCATCGGAGATTGAAGTCGCTGGCAGGAGGCTGCGCTTTGCTAGAGCCGTGATCGCCACGGGCGGACGCCCAGCTGTGCCGAAAATTCCGGGCCTCGAAGACGCCGGATACTTGACGAACCTGTCGGTGTTCGATCTAACGGAGCTTCCCGCCCGAATGGCCTTTATCGGTGCCGGTCCGATCGGCTGCGAACTCGCACAGGCGTTTGCGCGGTTCGGCTCAGAGGTCACAATTCTGGAGCGTTCGCGAGTGCTCCCTCGAGATGATGAGGATGCAGCAACACTTGTCGAGCAATCGCTAATTCGCGACGGCGTCTCGGTACTCTGCGGAGCGGCAATCAAAGAGGTTGTAGCCACCGATTCCGGCAAGACGATCACGGCCGAGTGCCGAGGAAAAACTCAGTCGATTCCGGTCGACGAGATCTTCGTTGGTACAGGGCGGATTCCGAACGTCGAAAACCTCGGCTTAGACTCGGCCGGTATTGAATATGGGCCCTCTGGAATCGTGGTGAACAACGGACTACGCACCACTAACAAAAGCGTTTACGCAGCTGGCGATGTTTGCCTGAAGTACAAGTTCACCCACGCGGCCGACGCGGCAGCAAGGATCGTGATCAGGAACGCGCTGTTTTTTGGTCGAGGAAAAATCAGCTCGTTGAACGTTCCGTGGAGCACATACACGGATCCAGAACTCGCGCGCGTCGGATTGTCTGAACGAGAGGCGGAAGAGCTCGGTGTCGAGTACGACTGTTACAAACGCGAATTCTCGGATGTCGACCGCGCCATTTCCGACGGAGAAGAAACTGGGTTCGTCAAAGTCCTCACCAAGAAAGGCAGCGACAAGATCCTCGGCGCCACGATTGTTGCGCCTCACGCGGGTGACATGATTACCGAGATCACATTGGCAATGGAAGCAGGCATTGGGCTTGGGAAACTCTCGGCCGTGGTACACCCCTATCCGACGCTTGCTGAAGCAATAAAACAGACGGCGGACAGTTTTATGCGTACGAGGCTCACGCCGTCTCTTAAGAGAATATTTGTGGCATTTCTGAAGCTGAGACGTTAAGGGAGGATAACGTGGCTGAGAATTCGGCGGCAGTAAACGGCAGCGGTACGGTAGCAGTAACCGACAATGAAGGCGTGCCGTTCTACGAATACGTTCTGCTTGCGAGCGGGGGGGAGTTGCGGGGTCGCAAGGTTGAGATTATGCAGGTCAACATCGGCCTCAAGTGTAACCAGGCATGCAAGCACTGCCATGTGGACGCATCACCCACGAGAACCGAGTGCATGGAACCGAAGGTAATGCAGGATGTGATAGACGCAGCGGTGAGAACCAAGTGCCGTTTGGTCGAAATTACAGGCGGTGCGCCCGAGTTGCACACGAAGTTTCGATGGTTCATCACCGAGCTGCACAGGCAAGGGGTGCCCGTGAGGCTCAGGACAAATCTGACTGTCCTGCTGGAAAAAGGGCTCGAGGATTTGCCCGAGTTGTTTCGCGACCTGGGTGTGCAACTCATCGCATCTCTGCCCTGTTATCTCGAAGAAGGCGTTAATGCCCAACGCGGCCAGGGTGTGTACGAGAAAAGCATCGACGTGATCAAAAAGCTGAACGCGTTGGGCTATGGGATTGAGCCACATCTCTCACTGGACCTCGTCTACAACCCTGGCGGTCCATTCCTACCACCAGACCAGGGAAGTCTTGAGGAAGACTACCGCCGCGAATTGCACAAACGGTTCGGAATCAGCTTCACACATCTCCTGACGATCACGAACATGCCGATTGGGAGGTTTTTCGAGCAGTTGCAGGAAACCGGAGAAGCTGAGAAGTACATGACGCTCCTAAGAGATTCGTTCAATCCGGCAACCGTAGACAAGGTCATGTGTCGGAACCAGATCACCATAAACTGGGACGGAGCCATTTACGATTGCGATTTCAATCTCGCACTGGACTTGCCGGTGGTTGGTCAAAATCACATTGAGAACCTAGACCACGCCGCTGTGGTCGGACGTGCCATCAAGACCGGTAACCATTGCTTCGGGTGTACCGCAGGAGCAGGCTCGTCGTGCGGGGGAGCATTGGTCGAGCCGTGAGGCGCAACCTCATCGTATTCCTACGTTATCCCGAGGCTGGGAAAACGAAGACTCGGTTGATCTCCGAACTCGGCGCCGAGGGTGCGGCATCCCTCGCTCACGAACTGACGGAGCACGCTCTGGACGTGGCGGAAGCTGCAGCGGCAGGCGGCGAAATCGATGTATCGATCTGGTTTACCGGGTGCGACGATAGTCGTGCTCGAGAACTCGCCCCTGGCAACTTCAGCTACTACGAACAGAGCGGTCCCGACCTCGGTAGTCGAATGAGCGTGGCTTTCGAAGCAACGTTCAGCAAAGGGTACGAGCACGTAGCCCTGATCGGAACCGATTGCCCCGAACTCGACGAGTTTGTCATACACGAGGCGTTTGACGTGCTCAACGACGCTGACGTTTGCATCGGGCCCGCCAGAGACGGGGGCTACTATCTGATCGCGTTGCGGGCCCCCGCACCAGGACTCTTCGAGGAGGTGCCGTGGGGATCGTCGGAAGTTCTGGAGAGCACGGTCAGAGCCGCTGACGCCTTGGGCCTTTCTGCCGAGGGCCTGCCTTTGCTCTGGGATGTAGACCGACCCGAGGACTTAATCGACTACGAGCTATACAAAACGAGAGAGGGTTTGCTAACGTGATCTCAGTGATAATCCCGGCATTAAATGAGGCCGAGAACATCACTAAGACCATCGAATCAGCCAAGCCCGAGGCGAAGGAGCTTCTCGTAGTAGACGGGGGATCGACCGATGGCACGGTTGCGGTTGCAGAAGCGGCTGGAGCGCGTGTAGTCAACGCTGTGCCGTGCCGTGCCCGGCAGATGAATCGAGGGGCAGAGGCTGCTGTCGGCGACGTCCTGCTTTTCCTGCACGCGGACACGACTCTTCCGCAGAACTACGGATCAGCCGTAGAGAGAGCGCTTTATTCTCGAGGAGTAGCAGCCGGTGCGTTCTCACTGGCGATAGACGCCGCAAAAGCCAAGTACCGTCTGGTCGAAAGAATTGTCGCATTCAGATCTCGCCGAAATGGTCTTCCCTATGGCGACCAGGCAATCTTCGTGCGCGCGAAGACATTCGCCGACGCCGGTGGGTTCGCGTACATGCCCATAATGGAGGACTACGAGTTCGTGCGCCGTTTGCGTCGCAGCGGCCGGATTGTGATACTGCCCCAAAAGGTTGTCACGTCGAGCAGGAGATGGCAGAGGCTCGGAGTGGTGCGCACCGCCGTTCTCAATTTTTTCATCATCATCGCCCACCACATGGGTGTGGCTCCGGAACGACTGGCCGGATGGTATCGAGGCCGTAGTCAACAGGCCTGACCGCTACTATCCTGAATCCCTCCCACGTATGTCGTTGACCTCGACAAAGACATGCACCAACCCCAGCTCAGAAGGCAGCAGGGACTTGTAGTGTTCCGGTGGTTTCGGTTCGCGCGTTACGACCGAGACGATCACGGAGTAGATGTTCGGACCAACCGACCAGACGTGAAGGTCGGCGACCCTGTTATCATCATCCTCAACGCTCTCCCGGATGGCTGTGTACAGGTGTTCGGGACCTTGCTTGTCTAGCAGCACCGCGCTGGTGGTACCCAGCAAGCCCAATGACCACCGTGACACCAGCGCTGCACCCACCAAACCCATGACCGGATCCATCCAGATGAGACCCAGATGTTTTGCTGTCAGCAGGGCGAAGATGGCAAGCAGTGACGTTAGTGCATCCGCGCTAACATGAAGGTAGGCAGCTCTCAGGTTGTGGTCGTGGTGCTTCTCGCGTGAATCGTGCGAATGATGCAGTCCCAATATGAAGACGGATGCACCGTTTACGGTCAATCCGAGGACGGCAACGAAGATGGCCTGATTGAACGCGATCTCCACAGGAGTAATGATTCGGTCGAAGCTCTCCCACGCCATGATCAAGGCAAAGACCGCCAACAGAACTGCGCCTACGAAGCCGCCTAGAGCGTTCATTTTGCCAGTGCCGAAGCTGTAACTGGGGTCGTCGGCATGACGGCGCGCGAAGACATACGCAAAAACGTTGATCGTGAGGGCGGCCGCATGTGACGCCATGTGGAGGCCATCGGCGAGAAGCGCCATTGAGCCGAAGATGAGGCCAGCCGTTACCTCGACGACCATCATGACCGCCGTAATGACAACGACTATTATCGTGCGGAACTCGCCGGCGCGATGCCGATCTTGCCCGAAGGTATGATGGTGCTGCCAGGGCTCAGGGTTGACGCTCGATTGGATCATTCGATAAGCGCGGCATTAGCCGTTTCGCACGAGTCGATGTTCATGTTTCATGCAAGAAGATACTATGCCAAATAGGAAGTTGGGATTACCTACTTTCAATCATGTCCCAGCGGAAGCGCGACCAGCACCGCAGTCAATGCAAGTGTGAGTCCTGCAAGGCACAACTCGATTACCGCTGTTCGTTTCATACGGTGCGCCGATCCACTTGCATCCAAAACAGGTCTTAGCCGACGCCAGTTGTACGCTCCAAAACCTGCGACTGCGCCGAAAAGACACAGCTTGAGAACGAGCACCCTTCCATAGGCGCCGCTCCACAGTTGACTAATTGACTCAAGGTAAACGATCGATGTGAGAAGGCCGCTCGCGGCCAGTGTCGCAACTGCTACAATCGCAAGTGGGGAAAATGCTCTAATCGCGGCAACGAACGCATCCCGGCCGGCGGGCACCGCAAGAGTCATGATTACGAGGAGTGTGCCGATCCAGAGCCCGACACTCAAAACGTGAACCACTTGAAGTACGAAACTGAGACCTTCCGCACCTTCACGTGACACGGCGTGTCCTGTGAGCGGAACAACTACTGTCACCGCAACCGCCGCAGTCACGGTGAACAATGTCTCGTGACGGCGCAAAAACTTCGTGGGCACGAAGAGAAGAGCCGCAACCACCGATGCTCCCATTTGCCAAAGCCATCGGCTTCCCCACGCGGTATCAAACGCTACGATCCGGACGTGTGACCAACGAAGAGGCTCATTGAGCCCAAAAATGGAATTAGCCTGCGCGTAGAGGCGCCAGGCCGTCGCTCCGAGCAACACAAACGCCGCTGCTAAGCCAACTCTCAGAATCGTGCTCTCGATTGAGCGCGCCCTGTGGTTCGCGCGAGCTCGCCATGTTTTGCGCACGAATAAAACGAACCCTGCGTTGCCGACGATCGCGATGACCGACAGGTATGTCAGCCATCGCCCCGCAGCTCCGTATGCGAACGCCAGGATTTCCGCTCTCAATGCTCCATCCCCGAGTACCGGATTATTCAGTTACGCTCGGGGGAACTGTGCGCATGCACCATAAAGTCAAAACTGCCACGCACCGCATGACCGTCCTCACCTGCAGCCCGCCACGATACCCGGTACTCGCCCGGGACCACCTCGCCCAACACCTCTGCCTTAATCGACTTCGAATCGTCCGTTTCCCGAACCTCGCTCATTTCTACTGCCCCGTGTTCTCCGTCAAGGCTGATCGCGGCCAGTGCCAGTTCCGGTTCCTCATTGAACCAAAGCCTCACCGAATCGGGTGCTTCGGTAAGCATCGCGTCGGTCTTTGGGAAACTGTCCGTCAGGTGGAGATGCCACAAAGATGCTGCCGTTGTGAACACTACCAACGCAACCGCGCTGGACAGCACGAGTGCTTTGCCAAGTATCGACTCTCTCTTCATTGTGATCTCCTACCTCGTGGTGAAACTGAAGACCATGCCGAAGCTCCCATTGTCATGCATCCACCCGACGCCCATCATGTCATCATTGCCCATCATTCCGCCACCCTGCATCATCCTGGCGTCCATCATCTGCTGCGACACCCATTCCCCACCCATTTCGTGACCGTGCTGCTCGAGGTCGATTACGTGGCCGTCGGCATCCATCATGCCGCCGCCGATGTGGATGGTGTAATCTGACATTGAATCGAGGGGCATTCCATGCGTGAATGTGAGGCTGGTTTTGTCATTCGACCACATCCACTGTCCATCGACGAGCGGCCCGGACACGTCGCCGCCTTCGTGCAGCGCAACATACATGTCCATATGCATGGCGTGCCCGAACTCGAGCGTGACGGGTGCGTTAGGATCTACATCCGTCGCCCCACCCGCTGGGATTACTGACAGGAGTGCAGTGTCGCCAACTGGCGCGTTGGGGTTCTCGCCGCAAGCCCCGAGCAGGATAACGGCACCGGCCAAGAAGGCCGCGGAAAGTCTGTATCTGTGCATTCTATTCTCCTTGTGATGATTCTGGCAGGACCTAACCCGCACCAGAGCACGGGCGCAGATCCTGGTCCTATATCTGTAGGTGGCCCACTAGCCTAACGTCGGGCGTAGACCGCTGTTTTTCCCTCACCATCAAAGGTGAGTACGTTGTAAGCCTCTTTGTTTGGCCCTTCCATACCGGGTGACCCGATCGGCATTCCTGGTACGGCCAGTCCGACCACGTCCGGGCGATCGCGCAACATCCGCTTTACCAAATCAGCCGGCACATGCCCCTCAACTACATAGCCATCCACCACGGCTGTATGGCACGAGCTGAGTTCAGAAGTCACGCTGTAACGAGCCTTGATCAGAGACAGGTCGTTCATCTCTTCCACCTTCACCTCGAAACCATTGTCGCGCATGTGGGCGACCCATTGTGTGCAGCAGCCGCACCACTGGCTCTTGTAGACTGTCATCTCAGGTAGATCAGTCTGCTGTTCCGGTATCCACGACACGGTGACCGCGAGGAGAGCTATCAGTATTCCTCCGAAGCCGAGCGCCTTCACGTGTTTCAGTTTCATTTGATACCTCCTGGCGGTGGTTATTCTGGTAATCGTGAGTTTGAGACATTGATTCATCCGCTCTTCATCAAGCAGCCTCCAAAGGACCCAACCCCCTACGCACCTGCCACTGTCGCCACAGCAGATAGATGGACGGAATCACAATCAGCGTGAGCACAGTGGCGCTCACCATGCCGCCTATCATCGGTGAAGCGATACGTTTCATGACGTCTGCACCGGCTCCCGTACTCCACATGATCGGCGCCAATCCGGCCATGATCGCAATCACCGTCATCATCTTCGGACGAAGCCGCTCGAGTGCACCCTCGGTGACGGCTGCAGCAACATCTTCCGCGTTCTTCATGCGGCCGGCTTTCCTACGATCGTGAAATGCCTCATCGAGATAGATGAGCATGACCACGCCAGTCTCGGCGGCGACTCCAGCGAGGGCGATGAAGCCAATCCAGACCGCGACGCTCGTGTTGTATCCCAACAGCCACAGGTACCAGATGCCGCCAACCAGCGAAAATGGAAGAGCGAGCATCACGATCAGGGGTTCGACCACGCCTCTGAAATTCAGGTACAGCAGCAAGAATATGATGCCCAGCGTTACCGGGATGACCAGACGCAACTTCTGAACGACACGTTGCATGAATTCATATTGCCCGCTCCACACCAAGGTGTAGCCAGCCGGGAGCGTCAACTGTTGGCTGACAGCCTGCTGTGCAGTGCGGACATAACCGCCGACGTCCGGGTCATCGATATCAACGAATATCGTTGTCACCGGAAACGCGTTCTCGGTCTTTATCGTCATTGCGCCCGGCACCACCCTCACGTCGGCAATCTGCCCCAGCGGGATCTGAACGTTCCGCGGAGCCGGAATGAGCACTTCTTTCAGCTTCTCTACATTGTCGCGTAGTTCGCGGGGGTACCGCACATTGACCGCGTACCTTTCACGTCCCTCGACGGTGATCGCGGCGTTCATACCGCCGATGGTCGCCATCACTGCGCCGTGCACGTCTCCGGCGTTCAAACCGTAGCGGGCCGCTTCTTCTCGATCGATGTCGATGTCCACGTAATAGCCTGACACGCCACGTTCAGCGAACGCGCTCCGTGTTCCGGGAACATCCTGGAGCAGCCGCTCGACCTGCTCGCCCAATCTCTGCAACGTGTCCAGGTCAGGTCCGAATATCTTGATACCCACTGGAGTGCGGATTCCGGTCGCCAGCATGTCGATGCGACCTTTGATCGGCATAGTCCAAGAGTTAGTTACTCCAGGCAGAACCGTCGCCCGGTTCATGTCGGAGATGAGTTGTTCGTACGTAAGTCCGGGACGCCAGTCATCCTGTGGCTTGAGCGTGATTGTCGTTTCCCACATGGCGAGCGGAGCAGGGTCTGTCGCCGTGTTCGCGCGCCCAACCTTACCGAGCACCGTCGCGACTTCGGGGAATTCCATGAGGATACTGTCCTGCACCCGCATGACCTCCCGTGCCTGTGCGATCGATACGCCCGGAACGGTGGTCGGCATGAAGAGAATCGAGCCTTCTTTGAGCGGAGGCATGAACTCGCTGCCGAGCTGCCGCCAAGGGATCGCCGTTGCACCTAGGACCAGCGCCGCCAGGCCAATGACCGGCCACGGATGGTGGGTCGCAAACTTTATCATCGGCCGATAGAACCATTGCAACACGCGGTTCAAAGGGTTTCGACCCTCAGGCAGGATCTTGCCTCTGATGAGATATCCCATCAGCACCGGAACCAGGGTGATCGACAACAACGCCGAACTCGCCATTGCGAAGGTTTTCGTGAAGGCAAGCGGTTTGAAGAGCCTACCCTCTTGCTGCTCCAGCGAGAACACCGGCAGGAAGCTGAATGTGATTATCAGCAATGAAAAGAAGAGCGGCGGACCCACCTGTTTCGCACTCTCCAACACAACCTCCCAATGGTCACGCTTGCCTTCTGCTCGTTCCAGGTGTTTGTGCATGTTCTCAATCATCACGATGGCGGCATCTACCATCGCACCGATGGCGATTGCAATACCGCCCAGACTCATGATGTTGGCGTTGACACCGATCAAACGCATCACGATGAACGACATCAGAATGCCAAGAGGTAGTGTCACGATGGCAACCAGGGCCGAACGTGCGTGGAGTAAGAACAGGATCGCAATTGCAGCGACAATCAGCGACTCTTCAACCAACTTCTCTCGCAGCGTCTCGATCGCATGATGGATCAGGTCGCTTCGATCGTACGCCGTGGTTATGGTGACTCCTTCCGGGAGCCCTTGCTGGATTACCGCTATCCTGTCCTTCACAGCTTCGATCGTCCCTAGAGCGTCAGATCCAAATCGCATCACCACTATTCCCGCGACAGCCTCCCCTTTGCCATTGAACTCCGCCGAACCGCGGCGTGGCGCCGGGCCCAGTTGAACCGTGGCAACGTCCGCAACGCGAATAGGTGTACCGTCCGCGGTGGCGCCGACCGTTACATCGCCAATATCCTCTATGCCTTCCAGGTAACCCAGCCCGCGAATCATGTACTCGCGTCCGCCCATTTCGAGCACCCGGGCTCCTATGTCGACATTGCGGTTCCCGATCGCTTGAGCCACGCGCGTCGCGGGAATGTTGAAGGCCCGAAGCCGCTCAGGAATCAACTCGACCTGATATTGCTTGACGAACCCACCCAGAGATGCGACTTCGGACACGCCCGGCACCGCAGTCAGTTGGTAACGGACATACCAGTCCTGCAACGACCGCAGTTCGGACAAGTCATGGTTATCTGATTCGAGCACATACTCGAATACCCAACCCACACCAGTCGCGTCCGGGCCCAAGGCCGGCTCACCACCGGGAGGGAGGTTCTGGCGGATTCCGTTCAGGTACTCGAGTACGCGGGACCGCGCCCAATAGATATCTGTCCCGTCCTCGAAGATCACGTAGACGAGACTCAGGCCGAAGAACGAATAACCTCGCACGACCCGCGCGCCCGGCACCTTCAGCATCTCGGAGGCGATGGGGTACGTCACCTGGTCCTCGACGATCTGGGGCGCCTGCTCGCGAAAGTCCGTCTGGATGATGACCTGGACGTCCGACAAATCGGGGATCGCGTCGAGTGGCGTCGACATCATTGCCATCACACCTGCGCCAAGTATGGCCGCGGTGCCAAGCAACACCAGAAAACGGTTGTTGAGCGACCAAGAAATGATCTTGTTAATCATTTTGGTGCTCCGTTGACGCTGGCATCGTATCAGCCGGCGTACCATGATCCATACCGGCCATGACGCCGGCACTCGCCAGGCGTGACTCGGCGTCGACGAGGAAGTTGGCGGACGCCACGATCACGTCGCCCTCTGCCAGTCCACCAAGCACATGCACGTTTTCTCCCGCCCTGGCTCCAAGAGTGACTTCGCGGGAGTACAGCATCCCGTCATCCTGCCGTACGAATACCAGGTTGCGCTCGCCCGTTACGAGGATCGCTTCAGTAGGCACCGCCAAAATGTCATCCCCTACAGAAACATCGAAGTGCATCGTGGCGAACATCCCGGGCTTGAGGCGGAGGTCGCGATTGGCAACCGACACTCGCACCTTGTTGGTGCGCGTAGTCGGATCCACAGTGGGATACACAAAACTCACGCGGCCCATGACGTGGGAACCGGGATAGGCCGATACGTCCATGTGTGCCATCGACCCCAAGTGCACGTGTTGCAGGTCCTGCTCGAACAACTCGCCTTCGACCCAGAGCTCAGTGAGATCCGCGATTCTATAGAGCAACATCCCCGCCATCACCATTTGGCCCTCGAGCACCCGCTTCTCGAGCACGATCCCGGACCTGGGAGCAACCAGTGTCATCGTTTTTGTGACACTGCCGGTCGACTCTATTTGATCGATTTGCTCGTCCGTTATGTCCCAATAGGCCAACCGCCGGCGCGCCGCATCAAGCATCGCATTTGCGTTCTGCCAAGCGTCGCCGGCATTCGAATCGACCCTGTCCAGAAGCCCGCGCGCCGTAAGAAGCTCCTCTTGGGCCGCCACGAGCGATGGACTGTAGAGAGTGAGCAATGGCTGACCGGCGCGAACCGACTCGCCCGTCGTGGCTACGAACAGTTCTTCCACAAAGCCGTCGATCTTCGGTGTCACATCAGCTACATTGGGTTCGGGAGCATAGATCTGTCCGACTGTGCGGAGCGTACGGCTCAACGACGTGCGACCAACTGTCGTATAAACGAGCCCCAACATCAGTTCCTGCTCTGGGCTCATATGGACCGGATTCCTAATCGCGGCCCCGGTACTGTCGGTGGCTCCCCCACCTCCACCCATGTGCATTGCGTGCTCTGCAGCCGTCATACCTTCCATGGAAGATTCTGGCTCCTGAGTAGCAGCAGTGGTGTGCCCTGCATGCTCATCGGCGGACATGCCCTCCATCGGTGTATCTGCCGCCTGTTCGGCCGCAAGCATCTGAGCGTGTTCTTCAGGGGTATGTCCTGCGTGCTCATCGGCGGACATGCCGTCCCTTGGTGCATCGGCTGTCTGCGCCACGGCGGTGGTATGCCCAGCATGCTCATCGGCATTCATGTCTTGTGCGGTCGGGTCATCGTGTTGCTCCCCACCACAGGCACCCGTGAGAAGTGCGAAGGCCACGATGGAAATCGCGAGCTTACTCATTTTCTTCCTCCAAATCGTTCCCAATAAGGGCACTTATGTCGGCCACCGCTCTGTGGTATTCCGCGGTGAGTAACACCTGTTGAATTGCATATCGATTGACGGTCATCTGGTTTTGCACGAGAGTCTGGAAGTCGACCGAACCCACGCGATAGGCCGAGAGAGCTGATTCCACTGCTGCCTCAGCCTGAGGCAGCACGGACGTCGCATATAGCTCCGAGAGGTTGCTGGACCGTTCTGCCGTCGCCCGCAGCTCGGAGAGCCGCGCGTATGTCTCGTTGTAGAGATCCAGAGCCCTTGCCTCAAACAACGACACGTTGGCCTGCATCTCTCTTTGCAGAGGTTTCTGCCGCGAGCCGGCGAACACCGGCAAACTGAAACCCACCATTACCGTGGTCAGATCTTCAAAATCGGGCCGGTGCCCGTAGCCCACCGTAACGGTCAAGTCGGGGTACATCGTCTTGCGTGCAGCTTGGAAACCGGCTTCCGCCGCTTGGACGCGCTCTGCAGCGGCCTGCAACGCAGGCCGCCGCTCGGCCGCAATAGCGATGAGAGCGTCCGCGTTTGGAAGATCCTCACCGATCGCGGGCAACTCCAATGCGCCGACCGCCTCCGTCGCCGCCCGCCCCAAAAGGGCGTTCAGGCGGGAAGCCATGGCTACGCGGTTCTGCTCCATGACTGCTATGTCTTCAGTCATCTGAGCAACCGACACCTGTGCCCGCAGTACATCTTGCTGCAGAGCAGTGCCTACCGCATACATGGCTGTCGACACATCAAGGAAATCCCGAAGCAGTCCCCGCGTCTCTTCCATGATCGTTATGGAACGGTCGATGTACGCGAGCTGGTAGTAGACCGACTTTACGCGCGCAAGTAGCGCCTCCTCGGACTCCTCGGAATCAAATCGTTCAGCCTCGGCCAGCCGCGAAGCACGCTCTTCATTAAAACCGAGCTTACCCGGCCACGGTATCCGCTGAGTGAGCTGAACGGAGTTCACGGACATTGGAGCACTCGCGCCAAACGTCCGCACCACACGGTTCATGAGCCCCAGCGAGAGCATCGGGTCGGGCCAGGCACCTGCCTGGGGAACCCGCTCGAGTGCAGCATCAGCCCGAAAGCGCGAAGCCTGAAGCATGGGATTGGCGTCACGGGCGAGTGCCAACGCCGTTCCAAGCTTTAGGGTGTCTGCTGTTCGCTGACTTCGCCCAGCTTGCGGCACCGCAAGCACCGCAGCCAAGAGAAGCGACGATATCATTTTTTTCATGTTGTTTTGCTCCACAGATGTTCACGAATCAAACGAGTTGAAACGCACAGATCGTTCCGATCGCGTCGCGCTGGCTAAACTGTTGTAATGCAACACCTTACGTCCAAGTGACTAATAACGAAGCCCCCAAGCGGGAGGGGGAATAGGCGGGGTAAACGGGGCAAATGCCCCACTTGTTTCTGGTAGCTAATACGCGTTAGAGGGTTCGGATGACGGTGGCACCCAACAGCGCGGCTGCAAGTACGATTCTCCGTTCACACGCTAACGAACAAAACTGCGTGATGCGACACAACCTTCGGGTGAATTCACCCATTGCGGTTACACCGAGCACCGACCGTTCCGACTCGCATCGGGCCGTCCCACACGGCATTACCGGCTTATCGCGATCGGCACGCACCGTGCAACGACAGACTTCAGAACAAATCGGTTTCAAGAACTGCGAAGCATCCTCGGGTTGGGCAAAAGCGGCATCTCAGCGTTGCTCGGCTCACTCGGGAAAGGGAGGGACAGATGGAAACAAGAACGGTTGGAATGGACAACAGTGCAGTGGCGAACAGGCCAATAACGCGGCCCGCTGTGAAACTCTTCTTCGGCTTGCTGCTGCTAAGCTCCGGTTTCGTCGCAGCGTGCGGTCGAGGAAACATCGAAAGTGACGTCCGGCCAACCCAAGAACCGCGTCGTGTTTCACAACGCGCCGACGCCGGTTTCATGATGTACGGTACTACCCGACTTGTCCAAGACCTCATAGATCTCGGGTACAGAGCAGAGGAGGTCGCAGCAGCAGACGGCCAGAGATTTGCCGTGATCGCACCGTTCACGGTTCCGGGAGGTCGTTTCGACGGGCGGACGATCGATCTTGGTCTTCAGGGCACACCTGACTTCCCGATGACGGTTGCTTCGGCGATTCATGTTCGTGCGAATCCACAATTGTACGACTACGGCGACACGCTGAAGGATGTCAGAAACATCATTGTGAGCCCTCTCGGGCCGGAGTGGCGGTATTGGAGCCACAACTTCCAGTGGCAAGGCGAACGGAATGCCCGCCGACTCTTGTCACAGATCAACGGGATCTTCTTCAATGCCTCGTGAATTTTGCGTCGCGATGTCGCAAGAGCTAAACGACGCGCTCTGCACGCACCTAATTCGTGCCGATCAACAAGAAGACTTGGCGTTCGCGCTGTGGTCGCCATCGGATGGAGGCGGGCGGCGAACTGCATTGATCAACACGATCGTTTTGCCCGAGGCAGGCGACCGCTCTGTCCACGGTAACGCAAGTTTCAACCAGCAGTACTTCCACCGAGTCTGCGAGCTAGCGATGCGAGAAGGGCTTGGCGTGGCGTTCCTCCACAGCCACCCGTTTCCGAGCTGGCAGGGCATGAGTCATGATGACGTAGTGGCCGAGCAGCGTATCGCCGGGCCGGTAGCGTCTCTGACTGGCCTTCCAGGTGTCGGCCTAACGGTCGGCTCGGATGGAACCTGGAGTGCTCGGTTCTGGGAACATGAGCGGCAGCGTGAGTACCGCCGCGAGTGGTCCACGGTTGTGCGAGTCGTTGGGGAATCACTGCAGGTGGACTTCGCGGACCAGCTTGTTCCGCCACCGGCATTACGGGACTCACTCCGCCGCACAATCAGCGTATGGGGCCCGGCGGCTCACGCAGATCTTGCCCGCCTTCGCATTGGAATTGTTGGACTTGGAAGCGTGGGTGCGCTCGTCGCCGAGGCTCTGGCGAGGATGGGTATGACGAAGTTCGCGTTTATCGATTTCGATCTTGTGGAAGCGCACAACCTCGATCGGTTAGTGTCCGCGACCGAGGCTGACATAGGAAGGCCGAAGGTGGCGGTGGCAGAAAGACGGGTGCAACTGGTTGCCACTGCTGAGTCGGTCGAAATCCAGGCGGTGCCGTTTAGTCTTGTGGAGGAACAGGGGTATAGGTCCGCGCTGGATTGCGACGTTTTGTTCTCGTGCGTTGATCGCCCGCGCGCCCGCCACATACTCAACCACTTCGCCCATAGTCACCTGATCCCAGTTATCGACGGTGGCATCGCAGTCTGGTCGAAGCCGGGACGCGGCTTCACAGGGGTTGACTGGCAGGCGCAGACGGTGGGACCGGGACGCCCGTGTCTCGAATGCCTCGGCACATACGACCAGGGGGATGTTTCTACTGAAGAGGCGGGCTTGCTCGACGATCCCTCCTACATGAACACCCTCCCCACTGGACACCGCCTTAAGCGCAACGAGAACGTGTTTCCGTTCAGTGCAAATCTGGCGTCCTTGGAGGTCATGCAGCTGGTTGCGTTGGTGACCGGTGCAGCAGGTATCACCGACTTCGGCGTCCAGCGCTATCGATACAACCCGGGAGTCATGGAGCTGCTGCCGCCCCGAACCTGTAAACCCAGCTGTAACCAGGACGAACTTGTTGGACAGGGTGATAGATACTTCGGGCTGTGCGGGCGTGATATGACTGCCGAACGTGCTCGGGGCAAGAGCAATATAGGTCACCAACTTTACCGGCACGATGATCTGGTGTCTGGATGATCAACCCGGCTCGACGTTCTTGAACAACATTGAATTCTGGAGGGATAATCATGCCACGTAAGGAAACAGTCACTAGGGTTATCGACGGCGACACCTTCACCACGGCCAGTCGAACGCACCCTGTTCGATTGGCGAACGTCGATGCTCCAGAGAAAGGTCAGCGCGGAGCACGAAAGGCGACGCAGACTCTGCGCGACTTGGTGCAAGGCAAGCAGGTAGAAATCGATACGGTCGCACGAGACACGTACGGCCGCGCGGTTGCCAATGTGAAGCAGGGTGGGAAATCAGTGAATCGAGCGATGCGGAGCAAGCTCCGGTAGGGTTCGGCACCACCCCCAGGATGGGAACCCGGGAGAGACGTCTTTTGCCAGTGGGCTTTGCGATCCATAAACCCACCATCGAAATCCGACTCGATTGGTATTATTAGTAGGTAATCACCATGATTGAATACAAGCGCGGCAACATACTTGTGGAAGACGCCGAAGCACTGGTCAACACCGTCAACTGCGTTGGAGTCATGGGCCGCGGCATTGCACTTCAGTTCAAGAAGGCTTTCCCGGACAACTTCGACGCATATGCGATCGCCTGCAAACACGGTGAGGTGCAGCCGGGCCGTATGTTTGTCTTCGAGACCGGTCAGCTCACCAACCCTCGGTACATCATCAACTTCCCCACCAAGCGTCACTGGCGCGGAATGAGTCGGTTGTCGGACATCGAAGCCGGACTGGAAGCGCTGGTTGAGGAGATCCATAATCGAGGTATTCGATCAGTGGCAATCCCGCCGCTGGGTGCAGGCCTTGGCGGCCTCGATTGGAGAGATGTGCGCGCGCGCATAGACGCGGCTGTTGCAGCCCTCGGAGATGTGCGAGTCGTTGTCTTCGAACCGGCTGGAGCGCCGCCCGCCCGCGCAATGGCTAAGCCACGCCGTGCACCGAACATGACACCAGGCCGCGCCGCACTCATCGGGCTCATGCATCGGTATCTCTCAGGCCTGCTGGATCCATTTGTCTCACTGCTCGAGGTTCATAAACTCATGTACTTCATGCAGGAGGCCGGTGAACCACTACGGTTGCGATTCGTCGCCGCACCGCTTGGCCCGTATGCGGAGAATCTGAGGCACGTTCTGCAAGCCATAGAGGGGTCCTTCGTCTCTGGTTACGCCGATGGGGGTGATGCACCCGACAAAGAGATATCAATCGTGCCCGGGGCAATCGATGACGCCGACGCGTTTCTCGGGAAACATCCCACAACAAATGCCCGCTTCGATCGGGTGGCCGCACTCGTGGAGGGCTTCGAGACTCCTTTCGGCTTGGAGCTACTGTCAACTGTGCACTGGGTAACTACCCGAGAAGAGCCTGCTGGCAGGGAGGACGTGATCTCCAAGACGTATGCGTGGGGAGATCGGAAACGTAGGTTCACTGAATCGCAAATCGAGCTTGCGCTGGACGTGTTGGCGAATGGTGGTTGGGTGGAGCCTATGAACGTGAGCCGGGGCGTGTCGGTCTGAGCACCTAAAGGCGATTGCAGTACGTACTCAGTCGGCTCCGTACGGATCATTCTTGAAGAGGCACGGTGCCGGCCGACCCACGGCCTTGCGCCGACCAAGCCCCCCATCTTCCCTGACATCTTGATTCTGCACCTCAGCGTCGTCTTCTGCCGCCCCGTTGCCTGCATCGCTTCGCCAGGATAGGTGCATACTGGCCGCCTCACGTTGCATACGATCCTCCCCAATGCCACCTTTACCCCCATGTCAATCGGACGAAATGATCCCTGCCCGTGCGGATCGGGAAGAAAGTACAAACGGTGCTGTGGCGCGGCCGATGCGGGTGGGCCGAAGCTCTCGCTTATGCCGGATGACCATGCCGGCGGCACTAGACGTGACCGCCTCTGGGAAGCGGATCTCGTGCCCATGCCCATCAGATTGGATGACGACCCGGACGCACGAACCGCGGCAGTGCTGATCGTAAACGACGATCTAGTGCTCCATTCTGACGTACTGGGGCAAGCGCCGGCGGAACCGGACCGCGTGGCCCAAGTGTTGAGCACCGCGATCTGCCA
Organism: Gemmatimonadota bacterium; assembly: GCA_039589395.1. GTDB lineage: Bacteria > Gemmatimonadota > Gemmatimonadetes > Gemmatimonadales > GWC2-71-9 > JBDGYW01. The sequence goes on along the minus strand of JBDHHK010000073.1, from coordinate 2,164 downwards.
AGTAGCGGCCGACAGAGGTGGATTTCCGGCGGCGCTTTGGGTGAGGCACGAAGAGGTGAGAGACGTGCTGGTTGAACAGACGGAGCTCAAATCCGTGCGGATCGCTGCCGTACCCTCGCTTCCCATGTTGGACCCGGCGGCTAAATCACTAATCCAGCACCTCACGGGAGAAGAACGGGTTCACCGGATTGGCGGACCAGAAACCTGGCGTGGATGGGGTTTCTCAAATGCGGTGATCGCCAAGCTTTTCGAGGCGGCAGCGAGATTCTACGGCGCTGCGCCGTGGCGCTCGTTGACCAACGCGCAGTTGCTCTACGCCGAGATTCCGGATGGCCGTGAGTGGGCTGCTTGTACCCTTGGAAACGCGGGCAACGAGTTTGGCCTCGCGCTCTACGCAGATCGTGAGGACTTCTTCAGGCAGATTGAGGCACCGACGCATGCAGACGGCATTGATTCACTCAGAGAAGAGTTGGTCTCTCTCGTCTTCTGCAACCGGAATGAACTGCCGCGGCGAATGCTGAAGGAGATATCAGCCAAGGGCTGGGAGGTCGCCGGCCCGGACGCCTATCCGGCGATGTTTCCCATCAACACACCAGGCGGTGGCCTTACGCAGCGTCACATTCAGGACATGGGCACGCTGCTCCGAACGATACCGCGCTTTGTTGAGCGTTACCGAGAGATATTGATGAGCCGAGTGCCGCCTGCGTCCCCCATGGAATGGCGAGACGAAAACAGCGGAACGATTCTCCGGTATTCAGGCAGCGCAGTGGCGTCCGAGATTCCGTTGTGGCCGCCACCCCTGGAACTTGGCCTTGCGCTCCCGACCGGACCCGCCGCGGACCCCGAGGCGGCTCTCGAGCCGACTGACCCAGTTGAAGGAAGCAAGGACCACCGCCGAACCATCGACCGGTTTCGCACATCGTTGGAGGCTCGAGGGCTGAGTGCCACCACCGTAAAACGCCACACGAGAAACGTGTCAGACTTCCTCCATTGCCTCTGCGATTACCATGGTATCCCACTGAATGCCTTCACGGAGTACGACCTACGGTCCGTCCTGTACGATTGGTACCTCAGAAAGCTGCAGGTACCTATCACGTACTTGGATGCCATGCCGACATCACTGAAGCGATTCTTCGATTTCGCAAAGGAGTCTGAGGGATTAGAGTTCCCGTGGGCAGCATCGGTGCTCAAAGAGCGCGACGAGCTGGAAGAGAGATGGGCCACATTCCCCGGCGGATTCTGGTGGGACCCGGAAGTTCAGGACTGGCAGTCTGAACTGAGCAACGACCTCGACGCGCGAGTCTTGCTGTCCGATTCAGACATGGCGGGCGGCGAGCAATGGGGCGCGACCATGGGGAAGGTGGAGTGGAAGCTGTCACACGAATTGCAGCGACGCTGGTTGCTGTGGCGCGAAGAAGTTGTGAAGAGCGGTGTTGTCGAACCGGCAGACGTACGGGCTGCCCTGGTGCGGCGCCAGCGGAAGTGGGAGACAACACCTCACTCGGATTTTGGAGCTGCAACCCCGGTTGAAGCGATTCTTCGAGAACGCGAGACTGTGAATCGCTGAACACGCGTATCAAGCAACAACGGCGAGCGGAACCCGCCAGATACTCGAGGCTCCCGCGCTCATACCCGAACCCTTCTCAGCCTGAGCGCGTTCCCGATCACCGAGACTGAACTGAAGCTCATCGCCGCGGCGGCAATCATCGGACTCAGCAGAATGCCGAAGAAGGGATACAGCACACCTGCCGCGACCGGCACGCCCAAGCTGTTGTAGAAGAACGCGAAGAACAGGTTCTGCTGGATGTTCGTCATCGTTGCGCGGCTCAGCTTGCGCGCCCGCGCGATGCCCCTCAAATCCCCGCGCAACAATGTGACTCCTGCGCTCTCCATGGCCACGTCGGTGCCAGTGCCCATGGCGATTCCTACTTGGGCCTGAGCCAGGGCCGGAGCATCGTTGATTCCGTCACCAGCCATCGCGACAGTATGCCCCTCAGCTTGCAGTCGTTTCACAACTTCAGCCTTTTGGGTGGGGAGCACTCCTGCAACTACCTCGTCTATCCCGAGCTTCTTGGCGACCGCGTTTGCGGTAGTGACATTGTCCCCTGTGAGCATTGTGATGCTAAGTCCCTCACGTTGCAGCTCTCGCACAGCGTCGGGCGCA
>JBDHHK010000072.1:0-19558 GCA_039589395.1 Gemmatimonadota bacterium | reverse complement strand
AGGGCACCAAGAATGCGGAAAAGACTCGACTCATCATGCGCGAGCATGTTCTTCACGGCGGCATCCGTCGCGCTACTGTCTACTGCTTGCGGCGACCCTGACGAGCAGTCGATTCCCACACCGCACAACACTCTGACCGCTGCTGAAGCAGAAGCCGGCTGGATCCTGTTGTTCGATGGCCAGACGACCAACGGTTGGAGGTCCTACAACGGAGAGGGGTTCCCAGAAGCCGGCTGGGAAGTGGCGGATGGTTGCTTGATCGTGTTGGCGTCGGATGGAGAAGAGGAGAGCAACGGCGGAGACATCGTCACCGACGCGGAGTTCGACAACTTCGAGTTGAGCATCGAATTCCAGCTTTCACCGGAGGCAAACAGCGGGATCTTCTACCGGGCAATCGAAAACCCTGGAGAACCAATCTGGCACAACGCTCCCGAGTATCAGGTGTTGGACGATACTGCGTACATCGAGATGGACACGATGGACATGTACAAGCACCTCACCGGCGACAACTACGATTTGCATGCCTCGTTTGTCACTGCCGCCAACCCTCTCGGTGAGTGGAACCGTGCGAGAATCGTTGTGAACGGCTCTCACGTTGAGCACTGGTTGAACGGACAAAAAACGGCTGCGTATGAACTGTGGACGGCGGATTGGGAACAACTGGTAAGTGACAGTAAGTTCGCCGAATATCCAGACTATGGACGGGCTACCGCCGGACATATCGGTTTACAGGACCACGGGCATACCTTGCGATACCGAAACATCAAACTCAGGCCAATCCTGCAATAACAGCCGGATTTTGTTCTGAGTGAGCGGTCTGCTTGATCGACTGCGGATACTCGCACACCGAACCGGAGTACGCCAATTATGTCCTACGCAATCAATAGGGCGTTGTTCTACGCGTCCTGGCTGGTAGCATCTGCTTTGGTGGTGCTGGCCGCTCCAAACTCCCTCGAGAGTCAGTCGAGACGCGCTCTCACCGTCGATGATTTATTCGAGATACATAGAGTAGGCGATCCGCAGATTAGCCCCGACGGTCAGTGGGTGGCCTACACTGTGCGGACTACGAGTCTGGAAGATGAGAGTAGCGAGACCCGAATCTGGATGATCCCAGCCGATGGCGGTGAAGCAATCCCCATGACGACAGAGGGATCGTCGGCGAGCCGGCCTAGATGGAGTCCGGATGGTAAGTACCTGTCATTTATGGCGTCGAGAGAAGACAGTAGTACCCAGGTCTGGACACTGAACCGGCATGGCGGTGAAGCGGTGCAGCTCACCGATGTGAAGCAAGGCATCTCCGACTACTCGTGGTCTCCGAATGGCAAGATGCTGCTACTAGGTATCCGCGATCCCGAAGAGGAAAGCGAAGATGATAGCACGCGGACACCCAAGCCGTGGGTTATCGATCGACTTCAATTCAAACGTGACGGAGTCGGTTATCTGACCGGGAACAGACACACCCACCTCTACGTGTTCGAAGTAGCGACAAAGGATTTGAAGCAGATCACGTCCGGCGATTTCGACGAGTCTCAGGCGGTTTGGAATCCAGACGGCAGCCGCGTTGCGTTCGTCAGCAACCGCACTGATAACCCAGACGGCAACTCCAATAGCGATATCTGGGTCGTGGCCGCAGACAACACGGATAAGGGCGAAACACTCTTGCAGGTAACGACAAATCCAGGTTCAGATGGGTCTCCGGCGTGGAGCCCGGATGGGCAATCGATTGCGTACGTGACAGTAACGCAGCCGGAGTTGATTTGGTACGCCACTAATCACCTCGCCGTGGTTTCACTGAATGGTGGAGAGTCGCGTGTGCTTACAGCGTCGCTCGATCGCAACGTCGGCTCACCGCGCTACTCAGAAGACGGACGTTCGATCTTCTTCGGTCTTGAAGACAGTGGTGAAAATCACCTTGCGATTTTTGAAGTCTCGAGTGGACGAATCACTCGACCGATAGAAGGCGCACTCAGCACTCGCAGCTTTGCATTCGGCCCTGAGGGAAAGATAGCGGCTCTGGTATCGCGCACCGACTTGCCAGGAGAGGTGTTCGTCGCGGACGGAGACGGGCTCCAACAGCTCACCAACGTGAATGGCGAGTTCCTGTCCGGGATCCGTCTGGCGGAAGTTCGCAACGTCCAGTTCCCCAGTAGAGATGGCACTGAGATCGAGGGCTTCATATACCTGCCGCCTGGTTATGACCCGGGGATGAGGCACCCGACTCTGCTCAGAATTCATGGTGGCCCGGTCTCGCAGTACAGCCATAGCTTCAACTTCGATGCTCAGTTGTTCGCAGCTCACGGTTATGTGGTGGTGATGACCAATCCCCGTGGTTCCTCCGGGTACGGTCAGGAGTTTTCACACGCGCTTTGGGCGGACTGGGGTAACAAGGATTTCGAGGATGTGATGGCTGGTGTGGACTACGCCATTTCGCAAGGGTTTTCCGATCCTGACAAGCTGGGCGTCGGCGGGTGGTCGTATGGAGGAATTCTGACCGATCATGTCATTACCAAGACGGATCGATTCAAGGCTGCCATCACTGGAGCGAGTGAGGTCCTTTACGTAGCCAACTACGGTCATGATCACTATCAGCTGCAGTGGGAGGGCGAGTTGGGTCTTCCGTGGGAGAACAGGGAGGCTTGGGAACGAATCTCGCCGTTCAATCGCGTGGAGAACATAAACACGCCTACGTTGATTATGGGTGGAGAACACGACTGGAACGTACCGATCCAGAACTCCGAGCAGCTTTACCAGGCACTGAGACGATTGGGCCGTGAAACGCAGCTCGTGGTCTATCCGGATCAATCACACGGGCTACGCGTGCCGTCGTACCAAAAAGACCGGCTGGAGCGTTACTTGGCGTGGTATGATAAGTATGTGAAGGGCGTTTTGCGGTAGAGAGAAAGGCTTAAGGGTGGTGAGGCGGTAGGTTTTTGGTGGAGACATTTGCACACTTGTTAATCTAGGGGGACTCATGGATCGCGTTGAGGTGCCACTCAAAGCTGACGAAGAAAGCCCGTCGAGCCGCAAGTTCCTATCATGGCCCCCGCCAGGACTAGAGGCGGCTCAGGGGAAGCTGTGGCAACCGATCGCACTAATCGCGATAGGTGATGTGACGTTGGTGCTACCGCTGCTATGGTCTGCTGCCACCCAACACGAACTCTGGAGCTTCGGTCCGTTCGGTAACAGTTGGTGGATTCCGTTTCTCACCACAGCCGTAGGGCTCCTCGTGCTGCTTTATGGATTCGTTCGCCTCGCCGGGCTTCTTCGTTTGGCAGCCAAGGCCGGGAAGCAAGGCCACGGTTGGCTCATTGTGATGCAGGTTGCTGCCGACCTTCCTCGGGATACGGGATTTCTCCTCCAGGGAGCCAGACTCTTCGCCGAGATTCCGCCTGCGAAACGTAGCCTGATGCTCGCAGCCAGAGTCATCGGTGCAAACGCATATGCCGCGGCCGCTCTGTGGGTACCGTTTGGTTTCGTGCTGGCGGTATTGCTGGGGGCACGCGGCCTGGCTGGCCCGTCAGGCGTTTGGTTCCTGACCGCGGCGCCGGCGGCATTGCTCGTATTCGTTGGGCTGTTGTGTCGCTTGCTTGAAAAGAAGCTGTTTTGGGATATAAGACGCGACCGCAAGCTACGAGCTGCGGTAGATGAGGAAGTCCGTTCGCTGGTCGAGGAATGGAACGAGCAATCTTCGCCCATTCGCAAGGAGCTTGGGTTCGACGTAGCGGCGGCTGGGCACGCACGATCATTCAGGGTCGCAGCTCTTTGCGTTTTGGTCCTGGCTTTTTTGGTGCTGGTACCGGTCGTAACCGTGACTATGACAGGTGCGGTGGGCACTGTGCTCGCGGCGATAGCTGTGCCGAGTTTCGAACGTGCACAAGCGAGAGTCGCGGTCGCGGAAGTCCTCCGGCGACATAGGATCGAACCCGACGGTTCAGTTTCTCCGATGGAGGCTGGTGAAGCGCTGCACTCGCTTCTCTCGACCTCCGTGCACGACCACGACCGCTTTTTGGAGCGAGAGCCCGCGCGAGTATACGAACAACCGTGGCTACCGGCTGACACCGATAGCGTACTGGGTGAATCTTCCAGCGAATGGGCGATCGGTTTGTTCGAGAGGGTGCGTAGTGGGCTGGGACGGTCCGAACGCGACTACCTTGCCGCCGTCGCAGCCCATCCGGCACATGTCGAGTTTGGCACTGTCGCGTTGGCTGAATCGGTTGACATCATAGGGACGAGATTCGTGCTACCGTTTCCAGATACGATCACGGCCTTTGCGCTTCCGATACCGCATTTCACAGGAATCAGAGAAGGTGTGAACGCGCACGTGGCCCTTGCAGCACTGGAGTTCTCGAGGGGCAGACTGACTCGCGCCGAGGAAATACTGCGGGAGGTTATCTCGGTGGGCTTCGTGCTGATCGACGAAGGACCAACGATCATCGATGCAATGATTGGGACCAGACTGGTTGATACCGGTGCAGAGGCGTTGGAGCAACTCTTCAGTGCAACCGGTCGAGTTGGAGAGTCCGAGAATCTTCAGTGGGTGAGGGCAGGATTGGAGGAGGCACTCGAGCGGGCCTCCGCCACGAGGTCGGCGTTCGATGCGGAAGGTGGATTGAGGATGATGCCCGACGCGGTTTTGAATGAGACTGTGGTACGGGGACTTCGTTGGGAATATTTCCTGGCATTTACTACGCTTGCTCCCTGCGTGAATCTCAACAAAGTGGTGTTTGGACCGGGGCAAGACTTCGAGCAATGGTTGGCTGACGCCGAACAGGCTCTCGTCAGAAGAGAGAGTGATGAGTTGATGTTTCGGTTCATGGAAAAGGGTTGGTTTAGGGGAGGTGGTGGCGTAGAGGCTCCAGGGTGGATTCGGTTTGTGTTGAGAATGACATTTGGTGACTCGCTAGGCGGTAGTTGCGCTGCGCAACTCGGTGGAATGGAAATGGTTGGAGTACTGCAATGAGAAATACGTGGCTTCACAGGCAGTTCGTCATTAGCTCAGCTGCGGTGGCAGCATTTTCGTGCATGCCGGCGCAAAATGTTCCGGTAGAACCGGTTCCACAGCAACTCACTCCACCATCATTTGTGATGGAACCGCAGGATCGACTCCGTGCCGAATTCGATGAGATCCTGGCGGATCCCGCGTTTGCTAATGCACACTGGGGAGTGATGGTACAGTCCGTAGAGACTGGTGAAGTGCTGTACCGCCACAACGGCCGCAAGCTATTCATGCCGGCATCAAACACGAAGCTCGTGACCAGCTCGGTTGCGTTGTCGAGGCTCGGCGCGGACTTTCGGTTTCGCACGCGGATCTCCGCGTGCGGTACGATTGACACAGAGGGCGGAACGCTAAACGGAGATCTTCTGGTCGTCGGGGGTGGTGACCCGGCGATATCGGGACGCTACTATGATGGCGATCCGGCCGGTGCTTTCCGAGATTGGGCAGATACTCTGAAGGCTCACAACATTAACCGCATTACTGGCGCAGTCGTTGGAGATGACGATCTTTTCGATGATACTCACGTTGGACCGGGTTGGGCTTGGGACGACCTGGGAGCAGCGTATTCCGCCGAGATCGGAGCGCTGCTACTGAACGAAGGTGCAGTACGGCTTCGTGTGACGCCGGGTGACACACCGGGGCAGGCCGCAGAAGTGGTTGTCGAGCCGCAAACCGAATACCTCGAACTGGAAAACATGGCGTTTACGACAGCCGACAGTACCGGTGTGGGAGTTTGGGCTGCGCGACGAGCCTTCTCTACAGAGGCGGAGGTTGGAGGCAGGATCTGGATCGGATCCAATACGGTCACGAGATATGTTCCGCCGCACGATCCGACTTCCTATTTCATCACGGTGCTGCAAGAGACGCTCGAAGCTGAAGGAATCGAGGTGTCTGGTGAGCCGGTTGATCGAGACGAATGGGACGGAGAATGTGAAGCCCCAATTTCTTTGTTCGTACATCAGTCTCCGCCGCTAGGAGAGATTCTGGTTCCGTTTCTCAAAGACAGTCAAAACCAGATTGGCGAAATGTTGCTTCGATACGTCGGTGCCGCGGCCACCGATACCGGGAGCGTGCGAACGGGTCGGCGAATTGCAGAAGGAGCGTTGACTGGGTGGGGCATCCCCGACGACGCGTACGTCTACTACGATGGCTCGGGTCTTTCACGCTACAACTACCTCGCGCCGGAGGCAGTAGTTCGTATTCTCCGCGCGATGGCACTGCATCCCGAATTCGACGTGTTCTACAATGCGTTGCCGATTGCAGGCGTCGATGGCACACTACGGAGCCGTATGCGGGGCACAGCTGCTGAAGGCAATGTCAGAGCGAAGACTGGGTTCATCTCGAATGCTCGCGCCCTATCCGGGTACGTTACGACTAAAGATGAAGAGTTGATGGCGTTCAGCATCCTGACAAACAACTTTGACACACCTACTCGACCTGTTGAATGGGTGCAGGATTTGTTGGTGGAGAGGTTGGTGCATTTTAGGAGGTAGTGAATCGGCCGCTCACTCTGACCGCAAAACGTCCAGCGGGTCCGCCGCAGCGGCTCTCTGCGCTGGGTTTTAGCACGCCGTATGGCGAGCGGGCCGAGTTGATCCGGTAATGGCACTGCGGGATTGGCAGATAGGCGAAGTCTTGGAAGCTGCGTGCAGACTTTGTTAGCATAACAGATGGTTACCAACGACCACACCAAGATCGACTTCCTTTACACGAACATTGGGCGCGGACACCCTCACTATCTGGATTGCATCATAGAGGAGCTGCCACCGGATCGAGTTGGGACAGTGGTCGACGTGTTCTCATCGCGGTCGATAACGAATCGGCTCGCCTGGAGGGTGGTGCGCGCAGCTTACATCACCGGGGGAAAAGGCGGCTTGTGGTCGCACGTTTACAACCAGCTCAGATCGAGCACCGACTACGATCGTCCTCGTTTGTCTCGGTATCTGCTCGGCAATGGGTTAGCCAAATTGTTCGCTGTCAGCAGGCCGTTGATTGTGGCTCATCCGTTGCTGGTCGCCCTGCTGAGGGATAGGGCAGACCTCCTATATCAGCACGGAGAAATCGTCGCGCCGCGCGAATCTATGGTCGCGGGTGAACACAGAATCTTCGTACCATTGACTCGAACCGCTGACTTTTTCATGGCCGCCGGATTTTCCAGCAACCAGATTTTCGTTTCTGGCCTATGCATTGAACCGCGACTCGTGGAGTTGTGCGCAAGGGCGATGGATGGCAGGCAAGAACGACTTGCCGGATCGGCCCCCTTGTGCGGTGCGTTCTTTTCGTCCGGATCTGAACCAGCGGCACACGTAGAAACGATCGTTGCTGCAGCATCGTCGATTCACGGTCAAGGTGGACGATCATTGGTGTTCGCCCAACGGCTTGGGAGATTGGAGAAGGAGATGAGGTCCAACTATCGGGCTTCAAACATCGAACTAACAACTGTGGAAACTCCAACGGACGTGCCGAGTGGTAGCAGCGCGACAGTCTTGTGTCTTTTCACCGAGCGGCAGCACCTCAACGAGATGACCGCGGCACTCTTCCCTGAGTTTGACTATTTCGTTGCTCCGGCACACGAGAGGACGAACTGGGCTCTCGGCCTCGGTTTACCGATGTACTTGCTGGATCCGTCGCTCGGTAGATTCGCGCCGCTAAACCGCGGTGTTTTGTTGGAGGCTGGAGTTGCGAAGGCCATCAACGACAGTGCTGATGCCGTGACGTTCGCGGAAACGGTAGAGGCACACCGAAAGTCAGGAGAACTTCAAGAAATGTCCGAGGCCGGGTGGCAGCGTTTCGACATCCGTGGTTTTTACAATATCGCAGCGATGCTCGAATCCTACGCTTGACGCTTCCTCGTTCCAAAACACCTGTTCTACACTCTGCACTCTCCGTTAAAACCTTCCCTCCCGTACCTGTCCCTTTCTCAACCCTTTGCGGAGCATCACGACGTTGTTGGTTTTGACCGACTCGTTTTCCGGAAGAGGTATTTCACCTTTTTCCGCTCCCATACCCACAACACTTTTCAGTTTGGATAGAATATCCGAACCATCAACGGCGCTGCCGTTGTCACTGTAGAAATCGAACCAAGGGAGCCCAGCCTTCGAGTAGCTGCGAGCCGTCGGCGGCGTTGTGGGCGGGTCTTGCCCAGTTATGTCGTTCCATACGAGTGAGTTGGCAATGTGCACGAAACATCTGCCAGAGTGTCGGAGATCCCAATCGTCTAGGTCGAACAAGTCGTCATAGATCTCCTGGCGCATTCTGCCTCCCGGAGCTAGCCCCATGTCGGGAGCGGCGGATCTCATGCACTTGGAAAACAACGGCGATCCTAGTGTACTTCTGGTGACCCAGCGGCGAGTCCGCTCGTACACTTTTCCCTTCAATGGGTACACCACTATCTGAAGTCCGCCGTACTCCGCCTCGCCCGTGATCTGCTCCTCGGCGCTGTAGCCGCTGCCGAGCGGCATTGCCACAAATTGCCGAATGACCCCCTTTTCGACACAGTACCCGTCGAGCCAGGGTTGTTCGGACGTCGACATGTAATCTTGAGGGTCGCGATTCAATGCTTCCTTCCACGCTTCACCGGTAACGGCGTTGATCTTTCCTGTCGCGACCTTGACGGCGAACGGATACCGGCCTGAGAAGTTCACCCACAATGCTTCAGATTGGTACATCGGTAACATCACACCACCGTGACTAATCCATGAACTCGGGATTGATTCCGCAAAGTCGTCTACGTGTCTGAGTGGGAAACTCCCTAGTCCTGGGGGAAGGGGATACTCTCTTCCATCGTCCGGGATGCGCAGCGTCCGTTGAAAGTCGATGCGCAACTCGGCGTCCGCGTGTACATCGGGGAACTGGAACACTAGTTGGTCTTTCTTTAGCTCAATCATTGCGCACCTCTTTTCTCTAAGTCGTATGCCGCTCATGCTGCATATCCTGCTGATGCCGCCGCCCCAATCACCAAAGTCCGTCTCGCACCTCCCTCACTAGCCTCAGGATTGCGTGGTCCGGCATCTCGCGCATTTCCCGAAGCAATCTGCCAAACAGCTCTGGCCGCTTCCTTATTACCGCCTGCAAATCCGACGATACCTTTCCTGCGAGTGCCAAAAGCAGGTCGGGATCCTCTCCAAGCTCCTTCGCCAGAAGCACGATCTTTGCTTCGGACGGTGGTGCTACCTCTCCACGCTCCACTTTGCTCAGGAACGACGGCTCAACATCTATCCTGCCCGCTACCTGCCTGACCGAAAAGCTGTTGTCTTTTTCCTTCAGCTTCTCACGCCGCTCGCGTATGTAGCAGCCGAATTGTGTTGCTGGCATGTGTAGTATGTACTACATAATACACGTTTTGTCAATAGCAAATTGTAAGTGTTTGTATTGCAATTAGTTAGCCATGTGTCTTGAGTTATGAGTCTTGAGTTGCTACCGGTGAATGGTGGGTAGTGAGTTGTAATTCGGGAGTTGAGATTACATTCGGGCCGCCCGGCCGCCTACTCACCTCCCGCTCGTCCCCCTTCTCACTCAAACAAGAAAACAGAGGCAGACAACCTTCGCCTGCCCCCCTTCCACTACTGCAGTTCTGCGTACCGCAGTTCCTGCAGCTCTTCTACCCGCCTACCCCTCCTCGTCCCTGACTACTGTCCTGGTCTCCAAGTCAAAGAAGAACATCTCTCCGTTGATGGTAATCTCCGCGAATTGAGTTCCATTGAACGTGATGACGACGGTCCTGGAGCGTGTGCGATCGTCCTCGAGGCCACCAACGACTTCGACAGTCACGTCACGCGTTATCGTTCCCGACAAAGGCCAGTTGCTTTGGCGTGGTACCGCTATTATCACGCTGTCGATGGTGCTCGAGGAACTCATGTTGTAGACGCGGTCCCCGTGTTCGTCGGAGTGCCGGGTTCGGTTCACGTCTGCGGTGCCACTGCCGTTCCAGATGCGCGCTGTGTCGGCACCGAGCAGATTCGACACCGTCATGTCACGGTAACGATCCACCGTGATTTCCACGTTCTCTCTGGTCCTCGTGCCTTCGAAGGTCACCACGATGTGCACCGCTTCGGTGGAGTCGCGATGGAAGAATTCCATCTCATCCCCGAATTCATCAAAAAATGTGACGTCCCGCGTGTAGCTGATGTCGTCGCCGAAGTGCATCCGCGGGCATCGAATGCGGAACACCCCAAATCGGGTGCAGCCGTCCCGGTTGTGAAAGGTCGGATGTAGAGTCTTTTCGGCGTCGGTCGTCATGAGGACTATATCATCCGCTGTCGCGTCTGCCGCGTACGTTGCCACATCGAAATTGACCTGCTGATCCTCTTCGCTCGGTGCTCCCAGATCGGTGCCACACGCGCCCAGCAGGAGCAAAGCTGGGAACACGGCGAGTCTGCCGCGGCTGAGTCTTGAGCGCATTCTTCTCTCTCTTGTTGGAGTTCTTCCCATCGGCGGCGCACCGCCCTTCCAATGTATGAGACGACGTGGCGATTGAAACGTTAAGCGTCGGTCTCAGATGCTGCCATTCTACTGCCCTCCCTTACCTAGTCACAGGCGGCCGAAACCTAAAACTCAGACCGGCCTCGTTTCAGGGGGCACATCAGTTATCCAGTGGGAATCGGTGCAGAGATCTAGGGCTCGCTACCTCAGCCGAAGAATGGAAGTCCAGCAATCCGGCATGCTCCGCGCCTGTAGCCGGCAGGGAAAAGCTCCCGCAAATCCTCCAAGCTCAGGTCGTTGGTCGCACACGTTTCATGCACAGGCGGGATCGTACGGTTGACGAAGAAGTAATCGCGAAGATAGTGCAACACATTCATGTGCCGTTCTGTTGGTACGGTCGGTGGATCGCGTTGTGACATTGCCAGCTCGACAAAGTCCTCGTCCCATTGATCTGCATTCGCGAGGAAGCCGAGGGAGTCCAATTCGTAGCGGTCTTTGACTGGCGGTGCCGTTTCGTACGTGAGCCAATAGTTGGTCTCGTACATGAACTTGTAGTTGATCCCGGCGATCTTGCACGCGCCGCGGTGGTATCCGGCAGGGAAGAGAGACCTCAGTTCAGACAATCGCATGTCGTTATCCGAACAAGCCATCACCATAACGGGTACGGTGTCTTCCTGAAGGAATTTATGTCTGAGGTAATTGACGAACTCCCAGTGACGATCGGTAAGGCCAGATGAAACTCCAACCATCTTCGCCATCCCCTCGGCGAAGTTCTCGTCCCATTGTTCGGGAGGGTTTAGGAAGCCGTGGTCGTCGAGTTCGTACGTCCTCCCTTTGAACGCTATCGAACTCATGCGGACCGGTGGCTCCGCCGCCGGAGCGCGGCCGCGAGTTCCTCGATTCTTCTCCCGGTGAAGGGAGCCTCGATGGCGGGTACCGACTCACGATCGACCGTTACCTCGTGACCCCTACGGCAGGCGACGATCACAGTCACGCCCGGCATGCGCTCGTCATTCATTATGGATTCTGGTAACTGCCCGTCCCTGACCTCTGCGAGATCACTGTCGAGTACAACTAGCGTTGGGTGAAATGCTGCGATCGTGATTGCGGCCTCGTACCCTGAGCGCGCAAACCGCAGTGAGATTCTCGTCGAATCGTTGTCCTTTTCGAGCCTGCGCGTGAGTGCTTCATCGCGGGTGACAACGAGCACCTCTGTGCTCATGCCGTGACACGCCCGGTAAAATGAGCACGGCTCGCAATCGTCCTTGCCACAAAAGTTCCGCTGATGCCCAGTCTGCTCCCCGAGTTCCGCCAACTTGTAGCAGTGCTGCGCTCCTGACTGATATACCAAACATGACAAGCAGAGGTCTTTTGGATTGCCCTCGTCTCCAAAAAACTCCCAACAGCGAGCCTTCTCAGGAACTTCTTGGCCAGCAACAGAGCGTACCAGCGGCTCTTCGGGCGTGGTTTCGCCTAGACCCAATGCGGAACAGGCGTCTCGTGATACGCGGTAATGTCCTCCCGGTGTACGTGTGGCTGGCAGTTTACCGGCCTTGATCCACTTCAAGACCGCATCCGGTGTTACCCCGCAAAGCCTGGCGACTTCGCCAGTGGTCATGAGCTGAGAATCCATAATTTTCTAATACATCCTATATAATGAATCACTAGTTTACATAATTTGCAGATGGCGTAAACTAAGAAATTGTCGTTAATTTGTCAAATCTTGCGAATCATGGTACGGTAATTATGGATTATATCTGAAGATTCAGTTGACAACTGCGGTACTGGTACGTAATCTATGCGTTAAGTCTAAGCGTTACGAGACTGTTTCCATAAAAGCCCAACGAGGCTGGTGATATGAAACAGCAACAACGCAATTGGCTCACCACGGGGCAAGCCGCACAACTCTGTGCCGTCACACCAGCAACCGTACTCAGTTGGATACGGAAAGGGCGGCTCGAGGGGTCCCGCACGGCGGGCGGCCACTACCGAATCAAGCGCGAAAACCTCGAGCACCTGCTGGTCGAAGAGGGAACCTCCGTAGCAGGCCACCACGCCAATGTAACCACCAGCTTGACACCCCTTCGATGCTGGGAGTACCTGGCAGAGGGTGATAAGATGCGAGACGAGTGCGGTTCATGCGTGGCGTACCGAACACGGACTTCCTGGTGTTTCCTGATAGCGGGTCAGGAATCCGGCGAGTCCCAGATAGGACATGCCTGCCCCAACTCCTGTGGAGAGTGTGTGTACTACCGTCGCGTGCTCGGATTGCCCACACGCGTGCTCGTAATTTCAACTGACCAAAGCCTCATACAACACCTACAGAGTCGTGAAGCTCCCAATCTCAAATTGCGCTTCGCGGGAAGCGCGTACGAAGCCTCGGCCGTCGCCCAGAGTTTTCCGCCGGCATTTGCGGTAGTGGACGCAGGGAGCTTCCCAATAGAGGATGGCGGTCTCATCGAGAATCTCGCCCGAGATCCTCGATTACCTGGTCTAAAGATCATTGTGGGAATACCCGGCGATGCCGATCCAACGCCGGCGTACCACACCAACGGACATGTCGCAGCACATGTGATCGACCGGCCGTTCGGCCTCGATCAGATAAACGCCGTCGTCGAAAGCTATCCAGTGGAATCGGGGAGTCTCGACGAACTTGCCGCACTAGGACTCAACCTGGAAGGGGAGTCAGCCATGGTTGCGCAGAAGCATGGATCACTCATGGAGACCGAGGTAAACGATGATGGGTTCCTGAACGATTTGGCTCGCTGGGACCGGTCTGCCGCGGTGGAACTCGCGGAGGAACACGACATCGGTCCGCTTACGGAGGATCATTGGAAGGTGATCGAATTCGTGCAGGAGTACTACAGCACCTACGGCCGGGGGCCAGAGGTTGTGAAAGTCCACAAAGTAACGGGCCTAAGCGCGACAGACATATGCAAGCTGTTCCCCTGTGGGATGGTTAAGGGCGCCTACCGGTTGGCCGGCCTGCCTCGGCCGCCTGGCTGCGGATGATCACAACCGCGTTTTGCTGCGCCGGAAAAGAACGTGAGTTGTAACTGAAGCCTTATCGCAGAAAGGAATCACACAATGGATGTACTGAGGTTTCTTGTGGGTGGAATACTCCCATACGTTGCGGCAGTTGTCTTCGTCGCGGCAATGGTTTATCGCGTTTACGTGTGGAGGAAGCTGCCGGCTCCTTCCATCACTCTGTTTCCCGCCCCAGAGACGGGCGGTGCCAATACCATGAACACCATCAAGGAGGTGACGCTCTTCAAGAGCCTCTTCAAGGGTGACCGCCTGCTTTGGGCCTTTGCCTGGGCCTTCCACGTGGTGCTGGCGTTGATATTTGTCGGTCATTTCCGAGTCTTCGGGAACGTTGACAGCGTACTCATGAGTGCTGGTATGACCGAGGGTGGAATTCAACTCATGTCCGGAGGTGTTGGAGGAGCGGCGGGTATCGTCATTCTCATCACTGCGCTGTTCCTGTTGATTCGTAGGTTTGTGATCCCCCGTGTCCGTGAGATCACCGGCATTGCTGACATCTTCGCATTGACGCTAGTCGGCCTCATTCTGATCACTGGCAACATGATGCGGTTCGGAGCCGAGCATTTTGATTTGGCTCTCACGCGAGAGTACTTCGCAAACCTCGTTACGATCTCCGGTGTTAGCGACGCAGCAGTGCTGCAAAACAATGTGTTCTTGGTTCACTTCGGCCTAGCGTTACTGCTGATCATTTACATCCCATTCAGCAAGATTCTCCATTTCGGGGGGATCTTCTTCACTCATCCCCTCATCCGGAAACCATGAGGCGCGTCTCTAACGCCTGGTGACTAAGGAGATACGAATGTCAGATGTCGAGCTGAAACAAGAGGACCTCGTCACAGCGAAAAAAACCGAACAACCGGCACCAGCCGAAAGCAAAGAAGTGATGGCGCCCGAGGAGATCAAAAAGGGGGTCGTTGACGCGGTCAGGGCCATCAAGGATGGCCCAAGAGCGATGCGATTGTACATGGAGACCTGTGTGAAGTGCGGTACGTGTGCTTCCGTGTGCCCGGTATACTATGGCAAGCCGGAGAAGCGCTACAACCCCGCCGAGCGCACTGACATCATACGACGCATTTACAACAAGTATGAGACCACGTCGGGCAGAGTGTTTGGCAAACTTGCTGGCGCCGAGGACTTCGATCCCGCTGACATCGAGGAATGGCGGAACATCTTCTACGAGTGCACTGGATGCCGACGGTGCGCCAGCAACTGCCCGATGGGAATCGACCATTCCGTCATAACTCGAAAGGGCCGAGCAATCCTGGACAAGCTGGGCATGACCCCGGATACAATGGCAAAGGTCGTCCAGATTTCGCTCGAGACGGGCAACACCGATGGGGCCGGCAAGGAGGCGTTCCTTGGCGCCATTGATTTCCTCGAGGAGGAAATGAAGGACGAGCACGGTATCGACATCAAGATCCCGGTAGATGCCAAGGGTGCCGAATACTTCTATGTTCCTCCATCTGGCGACGTGTTGGTCAACCCCGAGGCCACAATGGGCGTTGCCAAGGTATTCCACGTGCTTGGCATGGCCGACAAATGGACGATGAGTTCGAAGTGTTTCGACGGTGCCAACTACGGCTTATTCACCGGCAACGACGGAGACATGAAGACGGACAACAAACTGTACGTCGAGGAGGCCAGGGACCTCGGCGCCAAGGTCATGTTAATGGGTGAATGCGGTCATGCGCACAGGATCATGAAAATGATGATGGAGAAGGCAGGTTGGTGGGGCGAGCTACCGTTCCAGATTACCAACTGCATGCAGTGGACGGCCCAGAGGGTGAAGAACAATGAGTTACAGTTTGACAAGTCCAAAAACCCGCAGCCGGTCACATACCATGACCCGTGCAACTTTGGGCGCTCATGCGGTATCACAGAAGAGCCGCGCGCCATTCTAAATGCAGCATGTGCCGACTTCCGCGAGATGACTCCAAACCGTTCAGATAACTGGTGCTGTGGCGGTGGAGGAGGTCTTTCCGCCATGGACGACATCATCGACTTCCGTATGAAGGTATCGGGCGTCAAGAAGATGGAGCAGATTCGCGCAACCGGCGCGACGTACGTCGCGACAGCGTGCTCCAACTGCAAACGTCAACTTACTCAGATGATGGAGCACCACAAAGCGGACATAACGGTTGGGGGCGTTCACGACATGCTCTCCCGCGCGATACTGATAAACGGAAAGGCCGCGGAGCGCGAGGATTATATGTAGTCAGGGTTGACGGTACATCAACTCCCATAGCAAAGGGCAAACGGGGGCGATCGCTCGCCCCTGTTGCCCATCTTCTTGCCATTCGACTAACGTGCGCTACGCGGATAGTCGTCTTTATCCTCCAAGCACCAGGCGATGAAATCACGCAGGTCGTTGTTCGAATTGGCCAGGTCGGTTTCCACGGTGGCAGGGTGGATGGAATGTCCAATGTCCAATTGTGAATATCCAATGGTGAAGTGATTCGGTCCGAGTGATCGCTTCGTACGGGCGCAACACCTTTCTTGGAGAACTACATGGATATTGGACATTCCTTGTTGGACATTCAGACTTCACTTGCAGTACTGCAGAACCTGGCTCCCGCCACATTGCATCAGCGGCTGCTTTCGATCCTTGCCCCTCCCGCTACTCCCGCCCTTTCCTCTCCTCCTTAACCCCCGCCAGATACCTCCGAACCGACTCCAACGACACCGGATCCTTCCACGCAGCAATCACCTCCTCCTGCGTTTCTCGCGCGTAACGCTCCATGCGGTCGAGCGTCGGTTGCCGGAGTTGGCGTTTGGTGATGCGGAATCTGGCCGATGGTTCCGAACCGAGCTGGCTAGCGACCTCGATCGCTCGGTCGAGGAGGTCCTCGGGTTGAACGATCTCGTCAACCAGGCCACGTTCGTATGCTTCAGCAACCGCGTACGTCTTTCCTCGGTACACCAACTCCTGAAGGTGTGCCTCAGATGTCGCAAACCTCAGCACTTCCAATGCGACGAGAGGGAACGGAAGGCCGACTGTGAGTTCAGGTACGCCGATCGTTCCGCGGCCGTCAGCCATCATTCTGTAATCGCATCCGGCCGCCAGCACGCATCCACCTGCAATGGCGTGTCCGTTGATCGCGGCGACCAAAGGAATCGGAAGGCGGAACTGTTTCACGATCATGTCGACCATAATCGGCACGTACCTGTCGACGTAACTGGGGCCCTCATTCAGCAACCGGACTATGTCAACGCCGGCGCAGAATATCGATCCCGCCCCAGTAAGGACGGCTCCGTGGACGTCTTGGTCTTTCTCAACTTCGGCTAGAGCATCGCGCAGGGCAGTGGCAAGCTCTAGGTCGAGTGCGTGCGCCTTTCCGTGATCGAGCCGCAGAACGGCGGTACCGGAGTGGTTTCTTATTTGGATCATCGGGGGAATGTAGTAGCGTCGGCGGTACGGCGGCAGGGAACGTCCAACGTTGAACTTTGAACTTCCAACGTCCAACAGAAGGCAAGGAGAGTTCCCGCTCGAGGGTCGATGTTCGATGTTCAACGATTACATGCCGCTCATGCTTCCTATGCTGCCTATGCCGCCCAATCCCCTCCCGACCCTCCTGCCGCCTTGACCTCTCGAATCCAACCTTCACTTTCATTCAACTATGCCCGAACTCCCAGACATCCAGATCTACATCGACGCGTTGAACGAGCGGATCGTTGGCGTTGAGTTGGAGAACGTACGCCTTGCGAGTCCGTTCTTGCTGCGAAGCGTTGAGCCACCCCTGGCCGCTGTGCGTGGGAGATCCGTCTGTGATGTGCGACGGCTTGGCAAACGAATCGTTGTCGAGTTGGAGGACGACCACTTCCTCGTGCTGCACCTGATGATTGCCGGACGGCTCAAGTGGCTGAAGGCCGGCGCTGCGGTACCAAAGAAACAAGGCCTCGCGGCATTCGATTTCGAGACAGGCACTTTGCTTTTGACTGAGGCAGGCTCAAAGAAGAGAGCTTCACTTCACGTGGTCCTCGGTGAACAAGGACTCGCCGACCACGATAGGGGCGGACTCGAACCCCTGGGATGCGCATTACAGGAATTTTCGGCCCGCCTCGGACTACGTAATCACACCCTCAAACGCGCCCTGTGCGACCCAACCCTGTTCAGCGGAATAGGAAACGCCTACTCCGATGAGATCCTGCACGCAGCGCGGCTCTCGCCGTTCAAGCAGACGTCGAGCTTGAGTGAAGCGGAGATGGAGCGGCTGTGGGTTGCTACTCGCGAGACGCTGGATACGTGGGTGAAGCGGTTCAGAGAAGAGACTGGCGACGCTTTCCCAGGCAAGGTGACGGCATTTCGATCAGAAATGGCAGTGCATGGCAAGTATGGTGAGCCGTGTCCAATCTGTGAAACACCGGTGCAGCGGATTGTGTATGCTAGCAATGAGGCCAACTACTGTCCTACCTGCCAAACCGAAGGCAGGTTGTTGAAAGACAGAGCGCTTTCCAGGCTTTTGAAATCTGACTGGCCTCGATCGCTCGAAGAACTCGAGGAGAGACTCGGCAGTACGTAGCGAGCGTGCCGCATATGCCGCCGCCCACTATCGCCCTCCCGCCCCTGCCTCTCTGCACCTCTGCCTCCGTAGTGCTGCAACCCCCGCGTCCCGGCTTCCGTAGTGATTTTCATGTACACCAGCACTCGCCGCCGCCGGACTCGCATCCGCAAGCCGAGGTCGTCCACGGAGTCCGCAAGCAGATTCCGCATGGTTGTGCTGGTTGTGGCCGCTGTGCTCGCCGTCGTTGGACTGCGTCAGGTGAACCTCAGCTTGCTCGATCAGCGTTTGGTCGACATCCGTGAGATGCCCGACAGTGTAGTGAGTGCTGGGTTCTCACTTTCTACAGATCGCGAACTCGAGATAGATGTTTCCAGCGTTGACCAGGTCCGCTACGTGGAGGGCAGCAGTAACTCGGTGCTTGCTAACCTGCGCAGTGTTTTTCTCGTAGACGCGAGCACCAAAGAAACCGTGTGGGACATGCGAGACGAGTCGGTGAGGCGCGGCGCTGACGGTGTTCTGGCGTATCAAGGTACAATCGCTCTTCCAGAAGGTCAGTACATCCTGACCTGTTCAGTGACGGAGGAACGGCGGCGTCAGCAAGACGGAAGCTGGGTGAGCTGGCTCGACGGCGAAAGAGGGGTGCAGGGAACGGATACCGAGTCCGATAGGGCATCTTATGATTTCCACATAACGGTGACTGGCAAGGGACGACAGCTCTCGTCCAGTGAGGTGATCGCCGCAATCAAAGCGCCAGTGGAACCCGTGACACGGGCCGACAGGGAGACCTCCAGCCGCACGGCACGCACACGTACTCGGGGTAATGATGCAGGCGATAACCGGCGCGGAGGTCTTCTGGCAGATCTCACCAGATTGGGGGACGACGAGGCCAAGTTCGGGCAGTTCTCGTTGCGTCAACGTACTGAGGTGCGTGTGTATGCGGTCGGTGAGGGTATGAATGGCGAGATGTACGACTACGGATGGATCGTAAACACCGCGAACGGTCGAACAGTTTGGGAGATGAGGTACGAAGACACCGAACGCGCAGGAGGCAACGGCAAGAACCGACTCGTCGATACTACGCTTTCACTCCGCCGTGGCAATTATGTCGCGTATTTCGTTACGGACGCTTCTCATTCATATGATGACTGGAATGCCAGAGCGCCCGAAAATGAGGAGGGTTGGGGGATCAGGGTCACAGAGGCAAATGGAATGGGCGTGCGTGAAGACGATCAGTGGACGGCGATCGCCCAACTGACCGAAATTAGGGATGACGTACGACGCCGCGCCTATTTCACCCTCGAAAGGAGATCGCGAGTTCGCGTGTATGCGCTGGGAGAGGGTGATCGAAACGAGATGTACGACTACGCCTGGGTCGAAGACGCCGACACGCGAACTAAGATCTGGGAAATGACCTACCGCAGCAGCGAACATGCCGGCGGGGCATCGAAGAACCGCGTGGTTGACTCTACCGGGTGGCTACCGGCGGGCAAGTATGTACTCCGCTACAGGTCTGATGAATCACATTCGCCCGAATCATGGAACGCCGATCCGCCGCGAGATCGCCGCAATTATGGCGTGACAGTTTTTGTGGAGC
>JBDHHK010000071.1:12296-32473 GCA_039589395.1 Gemmatimonadota bacterium | reverse complement strand
GGTGGGGGCGGCGGGGGCGGCGGGGGCGGGGGTGCCGGCGGCTCTCTAGCTGGCGGTTCCCGAGAGGGTTCCTTCGACTTCTGATCCCGCCAGACTATGCGCGGCCCTACCCGAGGTTTATCGGCCGGTGGCTTGGAAACAGGAACATCCTGTCGCCGCCCGTCCTTCGCGCGCGGAGGCTCATCGAGCGTATCGGAGGGCCGCGGGCCGGAGTCCTGCATTCCTCCCGCGCCAAAGAGTTTCGTGAATTCTCCTTGTGTTTTCGCAGGTTGTTCGTCTTGCACTTGCCCGCCGCCTGCGGGCGGGGGCTCGATCTCAGCGGGAACGTCAACGCTCGCTGCGGGCCGTGAACTCACCCTGTTCCTTATCCGCCTGCTGAGACGGCGCTTGCTCAAACTCAACGGGTGACGGTTCGGACTCGATGGGAGCGTCGGCACTTGCAGCCGGTCTCTCGATCGGCTCGGGTGGCACCGCACTAGGGGAGGGGCCTTGCTCGTGGCCGAACATCTTGGTGAATTCGCCGGCATCGCGATCCGAATCGGACACCTGGGCCTGTGCCGGACTCTCTACGGCAGTTTCCATTCCTCTTGCGGCATCCTCACCTTCGGCTACCTCATCCGCAGGAACCGTCGGACTCACGGGCGCTTTTTCACCGTCTTGTACAGCTGGAGTCGGGGGCGCCCCACCCCTGCGGCTCGATGTGGACACGAACCAGTCGGCCAGCGATCGAACTTCCGGCTGGAACTCCGTTACAAGGATTGCCTCACCCTCGACCTGAAACGCCGCGAGCAATCCTGCCCGGCGTTCAGCAGGCAGCGCACCCACCGCCGCAAGCCAGGGGACAGCTTCCGGACCGTCAACTGCTCCCAGAAGATGCACCATCACCTGTTGGTCTGCAGTGTCGCGTGCCTCGAAGCTACGAACGCCTTCGTGGGCGACCTGCCTTCCCAGCAGGTACATCTCTCGGAAACTATCTCTGCTGATTTCGGTGAGCATGTTAGGCCGGTTCACCTATGCTTGTCTTCCAAGGGAATGCGCATCGCGAGACTGCAAAGAAGTCCACAAACCACGTGCCTGTTGATCCCCAACACAACCTACTGCATTATAGTAGTGCTCGCACGTTTAGGGAGCAAATTGAACGTCCGGTGGAGAGCTGATGAGATCTTTGTCTCGGATGGTATGGAACGAGGGGATGCACCTCGCTCAGCATCATTTTCAGGCGCAGGCTCGTTACTTCGAAGACTCCCTGAAGTTCGCGGTATCCAATCTCTTCCACAGAACCTACGGTTTGGTTGGATACGAGTTCGACTCGGAGACATTGCGAAACGGATCTGTATCACTGGTTCACGCTCGTGGGATCATGCCGGACGGACTCGGGTTCCAGTTTCCCGACGCCGATCCTCTTCCCGAACCGCGAGAGATTGTTTCGCTCTTCTCTCCTACTCAGGATAGCCACCTGGTTCACCTCGTTATCCCGCCCTATCGAGCAGGTCAGGCGAACTCATCTCCCGGCGGCGGGGCGGAAACTCCCGATGTGCGGTTCGTACAGTCAGAGTGCGTCGTTTTAGACGAGACCACCGGTCAGGATGAAAAGACGATCAGCACGGGAATGAAGAACTTTCGCCTCGCTCTCGACATCGAGGTAGGTGAAGACGATGTGTCCCTACCCATGGCACGGGTTCGCCGGGATGGCTCCGGCAACTTCATTTATGACCCCGAATTCGTTCCTCCCTGTCTGCAGATAGGTGCGAGCCCACGACTGCTGGAGATCCTGAAACGGGTTTTGGACTCGCTCGAAGCAAAGAGCTTCGCACTGTCGGCGGAAAAGCAGGACGCACGCAAACCCCTGGCCGAATACGCCTCGAGCGAGGTCGCGAACTTCTGGCTTGCACACTCCATCCATAGCGCGATGGGGCCGTTGCGGCACCTGTGGGAGACGCGTCGCGCCAGTCCTGAAAAGTTGTATACAGAGCTGGCGAGGCTCGCGGGCGCTCTTTGCACGTTCGAGATGGACTCACATCCCAAGGACCTACCGGCGTACGACCACGATCGCCTGGGTGAGTGTTTCGGCGAGTTGGATCGACATGTCCGCGCCGGCTTGCAGATGATAGTGCCCGCCGGGAGCATAGTGGTGCCATTGGAGCGAACGAGGCAGTTTCTGTTCGAGGGGAACATCGTGGACAAACGTTGCTTCACAGCGCCTTCGTGGATTTTGGGCGTCCGGGCAGAGGGCGCGGAAGACAGCGTCGTATCCAGCGTCGTGAAATTGGCAAAGGTCTGTTCGTCGAAGCACATTGTTCGACTGGTGAAGGAAGGGCTCCCCGGTATGCCCTTGAGTCACCTTCGATCTCCGCCGTCCGAGATTTCGCCCAAGGTCGGCGTACGCTACTTCCAGCTCTCCCAAACGGGGCCGTGCTGGGAGAGCACGGTCGAGACTGGAGAGATCGGCGTCTACGTCCCCGAGGCCCTGCCGGTTGCGGACATGGAACTGATCATTGTTCCTCAACCCGAGTCGTAGGAAGGGTCACGTACGTTCGCCGCTCAATCCAACAAAAGGGAACCGCCGATGATCGACTCAGCCACGTTTGCCCGTAGTGGGCAACTCGCGGTCAAGCTGCAGGAAGTCTTCACGGCCGCCGCTCGGTTGCGTGCGAACCGAATGAGCACTGTCGATGCCGCCGCATTTCGAAACAACATCAAGCAGGCGTTGACGAAGGCAGATCGTGACGCTCGCCAGCTGGGGTATTCTGGAGACATCGTCAAGCACGCTGTGTATGCTCTGGTCGTGCTAATCGACGAGTGCGTTTTGAACTCCGCGCTCCCGGGCTTTCAGTCGTGGCATGGCAAGCCGCTGCAGGAGGAGGTCTTTGGAGACCACCGGGGCGGCGAACTCTTCTTCGAGAATCTGGCAACACTGATCGCACAGCCCGACTCTGAGGAACTCGCCGACCTGCTCGAGATTTATCATCTGTGCCTCTTGCTCGGCTTCCAGGGCAGGTACGCCGGCCAGCATCGTGGTGAGCTGACTTCGATCGCCCGGGAAGTTTCTGATAAGATCCACCGGATCCGCGGTGCGCAGCCGGAACTCACGCCGTCCTGGCTCGTTCCGCAAGGTGAGAAGGCTCCGGTGTCAAAGGATCCTTGGGTGAAACGGCTGGGCATAGCGGCGATGGCCCTTTGGATAGTGGCTGTATTGGTGTTTCTGGCCTTCACTTTCGTTATTCGTTCCGGTGCAGCAAACCTGAATGAGTTGGTGGCGAACCAGGTAGAGGTGGGTACGCAATGAGACGGCCCGCAAAGCTGTCACTCTTCACGGGTGCGTCGTACTTCTCCTTTTCTATTGCCGTCTGGTACCTCCTGCGCCTATTGGGGTTGAGCGGTTCAGACCTCTGGATATTGAGGGGCGGGTTGTGGTTCCTCGGCGGTGCCGCTGCAGGCCTGATTTTGTGGTACCTCCTCAAGGCCCGGAAGGGAAAGGGCGAAAAGGACGCTCCCGATGAAATAGAGGCGGCGATTGCCAGCGCGAAGAAGCGGATCGCCAAAGCAAGGCCCGGTGGAATCAAATCCCTCAACGATCTGCCGATGATCTTCTTCCTGGGCGAGTCCGGGAGCGCCAAAACATCCGTCGTCACACAATCCGGCTTGGACCCGGATCTGCTCGCTGGGCAGGTACATCAGGGTGACGCAATCGTGCCGACGGGTGCGGTGAACATCTGGTACGCAAACCAGGCCGTGTTCGTCGAGGTGGGCGGGATGATGCTCAAAGATGCCGACCGCCTGTCACGCCTGGTCAAGCTCCTGCGGCCGCGACGGCTCAAAGCCGCGGTCACGGGACGGGCACTGCCACCTAGAATTGCGGTTGTTTGCGTCGGCTCTGATGAGTTGCAGGGCATGCGTGCAACGGCTGGTGCGGGGGCCGCAGGAGGGAGCGGGGGAGCAGGTGCTTCGGCGCTCACACTGCAAGACGCGATCAGGCGGATTGCCAGCGGCCTCGGTACGCGTGTCCCAGTGTACGCTCTATTCACCAAAACCGACCTCGTCCCTCGGTTCACTGATTTCGTACGGAACCTGACGGCTGATGAGGTAGCAACAGCGTTGGGAGCAACTCTACGGATACCGACCGCCGGTGCCACAGGCGTGTACGCCGAGAAAGAGTCAGAACGCCTCAGTGCTGCGTCCAACGGCGTATTCAATTCGCTCGCCATGAAGCGTCTCGACCTTTTGTCGCGCGAGGCCAACCTCGAAGAGAGATCCGGTGCCTACGAGTTCCCGCGCGAGCTCCTCAAAATCTTCCCGGCGCTGACCCAGTATCTGATCGAGTTGTGCAGGCCCACCGACCTGGATGTTAGCCCAGTACTCCGGGGGTTCTACTTCACGGGTGTGCGCCCGGTGATAGTCGGGCAACAGCCGAAGATTACGACGCCTCAGACCCGCGCTGCGGCAGCCAGCGGCGCGGTCGCCGCGACGATGTTGTTCGATCCGGGCGAAGGAGACGTCAGGCTGCAACCGGAAGCGAGCCCGACCGTGCAGCGGCGGGTGCCTCAATGGGTCTTCCTGCAACGCCTCTTCAGCGACGTCCTCCTAGAAGATCGAGTGGCCAGGAGCATCTCCGCAGGCGGCATTCGAGTCAGCCGGCTGAGGCGCGTGGGTCTCGCCACCGCATCAGCCCTAGGGGCACTGTTGTTGTTCGGGTTTTTGGTGTCGTTCATCAACAACGTTCGTCTAAACCGGAGAACTCTTGCGGCCGCTCAGGGAATCGAGCGACTCGGTTCTTTTGAGCCAGAACTACCGCCGCTCGACGCACTAGAGCGGCTCGAAGCAGCACGTGTACAAGCGGAGTTGTTGGGCAGGTATGAAGAGCGTGGCGCGCCGTGGCGCCTGGGCTGGGGCTTGTACACCGGTTCATCGCTCTATCCCCAAATCCGTAGACTGTATTTCGCAAGGCTCGAGCAGGTACTGCTGGACCCAGCGCGCACATCAATGCTCAGCGCACTAGGTAGGGTGGATACACAGAGTGAGTTCAGAAGTACGTATGACTTGCTGAAGACGTACCTCATGACCACAACGTACACCGATAGCATCCAGCAGGACTTTTTGGTGCCTCGTCTGCGAGACTGGTGGCTGAACGGTCGAAATGCCGATGAAGAGAGAGCTGGGCTTGCGGAACGTCAGTTCTCGACATATGCGGGATGGCTGTGTCGCGATCACGACTGCAGTATTCCCAGCGATGAGCTTGTGGTGGTCCAAACTCGCCAGGCTTTGCTGCAATCCTCCACGGCAGATCGCGCGTATCAAGAGATCATTTCGATTGCCGCTAACGTTAGACCGATACAGTTCAGCGTGCTGTTCCCAGGGTCGGAGACGACGATAGCAAACACACGTATCGTGCCCGGGGCTTTCACAGAAGAGGGCTGGGCTCTGATCAACGATCGGCTCGGCCGCATCGGTGAGTCGTTCTCGTCGGAAGAATGGGTGCTCGGAGAGCGGGTAGCATCCGAGCAGGACCTGGTGCGGTTGGCCGGAGAAGTGCGGTCGATGTATCTGGACGAATACGTCCGTAACTGGCGCGAGTATCTCGAAGAAACGCGAATCGCGAGATCTAGGAGCGCCTCCGATGCAGCTCGCAAGCTGGCAAACCTGAGGCAGGCCCAATCTCCACTGCTGCAGATGTTTGCCTTGGTTTCCCAAAACACCGATGAAGTCGACTCGATAACCGTAGGCCGAGCGTTTCAACCTCTGCATACCGTTACGCCTCGAGATTCGACGAATGACCTCACTCAAGCGTACGTCGGGGAAAGCAACACGGCATACATGAGCGGACTCGCCAATCTGTTTGTGTCTGTTGAGAACGTCGTGAATAACAGCGGTGAGGCAGCTGAGGCCGCCAAGACCGAGGCACGTAGCAACGCAGCGGCAGCAAAGGTAGCGGTGGCTCAGCTAGCTCAGCAATTTGACCCTCACCCTGACGCGGTAGCAGTTGGTCGGGTTGTCGAAGCTCTCATGCGGGTCCCTATAGAGAATACCGAGAGGTGGCTCGCCCCTGTTCGTGTCGCAGCGCGCGACGAGGGATCGACAGTGAACCGCCGGGCCGCAGGGTTGTGCAACAGCATGCGGCCTATGCTGGCGAAGTTCCCGTTCAATTCCGATGCGACTGAAGAAGCATCCCTCGAGGAAGTCGCACAGATGCTGCAGCCGGATAACAGCGCATTATGGAACTTCTTCAATGAGGTGCTCACAGAGGTACTTGAAGAGCAGGGTGGTCAGTATGTGGCAAGGGAGGACGTGCCAGTCACCACACAGTTCCTGACCTTCTTCAATCAGGCGATCGCCGTCTCCCGCGCGATTTGGCAGGATAGAAGCACCGAGCCCCAGTTCCGCTTCACGTTCAGGCCGCGGCAATACGATCAGATCACCGGGGTCGAGCTCAGCGTCGACGGTAGAACGCAGGTGTTCTCACCTGAGTCGCGTGGAACAGGAACGTTCGTGTGGGAAGGGAATCGAGCACGGGACGTGAGGCTCACCATCTCGAGCGGTGGAGCCAGTAGAGTCCTCAGCCACACCGGGACCTGGGCTATCTTTCACCTGTTCAGAAGAGCGAACTGGGGAGAACCAACTGGCGGCCGTTACATCGTTCTGCTAGAAATCGACGCTGACGGCGGACTTCTCGAGACGGAAGTGAGTCTACCGGGGGTCCCAATTCTGAACTCCACCAACCTGAGTTCTCTCAGATGTGAACCTCAGGTGTTGTCACGGTGAGTAGCGCGAACCAGATACTGCTGATGTCGAGAAAAAGGAAATAGGAATCCAATGCAAAGAACCTTGATCTGTTTGGCATGCGCAGTGGTTGCAGTGACAGTTTCCTGCAAAAGCGCTCCGACTGTAACCCCCGCTCTGGCTCCTGTCCTCCCAAGCGAACGTTTGCTCTATGATGACCAGACGGGATATCAAGATTCGGTGACAATGGTGGTGCGTGATCCGGCGACTTGGGGCGCCGTATGGCGTACCGCAAACCTGAACCAGGCTTCAGTGCCTCCGATGCCAGCGGTGGAGTTCTCGACGCATATGGTACTGGTGGTGGGGGCGGGGCGCATGCGGCCGGGCGACCAAATTCGTGTAGACAGCCTCGGAGTGCGAGGTAACGCTTTCGTTGCCGTTGTACGAATCATTGAGGAGTGTCAGCCGTTCCCGGCGGATGTATACCCACTGGAGATCGTCAAGGCACCTAGAAACGACAACGAAGTGTTGTTCGACGTACGGAGGATACGCGGGACCCAGTGTACCAATCCCTCCTGACGGTTCAACGGTTCGCGCGTTATCTGTCAGGAGTGCGCCACAAGCGGTATACTTAGCCTTGGCGGCAAAGAAGCTCGATTGGATGAAGTAAGAACGGGATCGGAGGATCTTCACTATGGGCCAACCAGCGGCACGTTTGGGAGATCAAGTCTTGCAGCCGGTTCCGCACTGTCATGCGCCGATCCATCCACCAGCGCCCGTCCCCACCCCGGTACCGCATCCGGCTCTTCCTCTTGCCATCATCAAGGGACAGCCGAACGTTTTGATCGGCGGGATGCCAGCTGCCCGGATGACAGACATGACCGTCCCATGCGTGTTACCGTCATGCGTACCCGCCGGACCGGGCATTATTATGAAGGGATCGATGACCGTGCTCATCGGCAAAATGCCGGCGGCGCGTGTCGGAGACATGACGAACCACGCCACGTGCGTTGCACCGATACCAAGTCCGACCGGGAACATTCTGCCCCCAGGCTGTCCGACTGTCATGATCGGAGGCTGA
This sequence comes from Gemmatimonadota bacterium, assembly GCA_039589395.1. Classification (GTDB taxonomy): domain Bacteria; phylum Gemmatimonadota; class Gemmatimonadetes; order Gemmatimonadales; family GWC2-71-9; genus JBDGYW01. The sequence continues at coordinate 24,678 of JBDHHK010000071.1, read as the reverse complement.
ACTCAGCTTGCGCCGATCACACTTCGAAGCTCTACAGCCTGTTTGCCCGCGCTGCCGACTCGACGGCCAGCTCAACGTACCTCTACAGCTGGCAACCGTAACCGAAGAAGAACACGATACCATCGTCGAAGGCGTACTCCACTGTAGTGCCCAGACGTGTCAACAGGAATACCCGATCATCGATGCGATCCCCATCATCGTCCCAAACGTTCGGACCTACCTGTCGGAAAACCTGTTCTACCTCACATTGAGGCACGACAGATCCGAAGCTATTGAGTCACTACTGGGGGATGCGGCGGGTCCGGGCTCACCGTACGACGTGGGCCGTCAACATCTCAGCACCTACGGGTGGGATCACTACCACGAGTTCGACCCCCAGGGAGAGACCGCTGACGATCGTGCGGGAACTGTGGGTCGATGTCTCGAGCAGTCATTACAGCTCGTGGGGGACCGGTTCGCAGGAAACGTGATCGAGGTAGGATGCTCGGTCGGGCGGGCAACCTTCGACCTCACACGACGAACAGACGAACTCGTGCTTGGTGTCGACGTCAACTTCTCCATGCTCCAGGTCGCACAAACCGTGTTGAGAACCGGCGTGGTACGCTTTCCTCTACGACGAGTCGGGCTTGTGTACGATCGGTGCGAATTCGAGGTCCAATTCGATCGAGCGGACAAGGTCGATTTCTGGGCGTGCGACGCGCTGGCGTTGCCGTTTTCTAATGGATCGTTTTCATGTGCCGTTGCGCTCAACGTCTTGGATTGCGTCGTGTCGCCGCGGGGGTTTCTCGATGCTTTGGCCGACCTTCTCACGGAGGGAGGTACGGCGGTGCTTTCCACGCCCTATGACTGGTCTGGCAACGTAACGCCGGTCGAAGCATGGATCGGTGGACACTCTCAGAGGGGTGACGATCACGGCGCCAGTGAGCCGTTATTGCGGTCGCTGCTCACGGCGGGTGCGCACCCTCTGTCCTCCGAACGACTCCGACTGACAAACGAGATCCAGCATGTGCCGTGGAGCGCAAGGTTGCACGACCGGAGCTTTGTGGAATATGCAGTTCACGTCGTCACGGCCGAGGAGACCGGGTAGACTGCAGGCATCACCATTGGCCGCTTGGGGTCACCAGGCAATTGCTTCGCACGCTGGTGAGCCACTCCGCGTACGACGGTTCGGGACGCCCGGCGTGCTCACGCCGAGCGCCCCTCACCTGAGCACGCGTCGCGACTCACCAGCGTGCTGCGCTTTTCGCCTGCAGCCCACCCCTCCCGTCTACGTGTCTCTGACCGCATCTTAGACTCTGTGACTTCTTCGAATTCGTCTCGTCCGCGGGTGGCATTCTTTGTTACCTGCATGGTCGACCAGCTCTATCCCGAGGTGGGGCTAGCCGCCGTCGATCTGCTCGAACGTTCTGGCGTCGAGGTGGTGTTTCCCGAGGCACAGACGTGCTGCGGCCAGCCAGCGTTCAATGCCGGCTACCGCAATGAGGCACGGGAGATGGCCCGGCATTTCCTTGACGTGTTCTGGCCGTTGCTCGATCAAGGAGCTGTCGACGCGATCGTTGCGCCGAGCGGTAGCTGCGTTGCGATGGTGAAGAACCACTACCCGATGTTGTTCGAGAAACCGACGGAAGGTCGTTACCTGCGTTGGTCGATCGACGTTGCGAACGCCACCTACGAGCTCACGCAGTACCTCGTTGACGAGCTAGGTGTCGAAGACACCGATTCGAGTTGTGCTGACAAGCTGACCTACCACCCGTGCTGCCACCTTCTGCGCGAGCTGCATGTGGATTCGCAGCCCCGCCGACTGCTCGCCAATGTGCGGGATGCGCAAGTGATCGACCTTCCCGACGCAGACGAGTGCTGCGGCTTTGGTGGCTTGTTCGCAATAAAGAACGCGGCGATCAGCACGGAGATCGGTCGGCGCAAGATCAAAAACATCGAGGCATCGGGTGCCGACGTGGTCGTGGTGAACGATGTCAGCTGCAAAACGCATCTGAACGGCATTCTGGAGCGTGAGGGTAAGAGCCAACGCGCCAAGCATATTGTCGAAATCCTGAGTGGGGCACGCTCGGAATGACGCCGGTTCGCGAGTTTATGGCATGAAGGTAGACACGAACGCCTCGTACAATGCTCGTGTGAAGACCGCGTTGGCAGACGAGCATTTGCACACGGCGCTCGACCGCGCGACCAACCGACTCAAGAGCAATCGCACTCAGGCCATGGCGGCAGTCGACGCTGAACGTCTGCGAGCCGAAACGAATGCGGTTCGCAGACGCGCCGTCTCACACCTCGCCGATCTGCTCGAAGAACTCGAAGAGAACCTCGTCGCAAACGGGTGCCAGGTACATTGGGCACGCGACGCGGCTGAAGCCAATCAGACAATCCTCAAGATCGCGGCAGCGCACAAAACAGAGAAGGTCGTCAAATCAAAGTCGATGACCACTGAGGAGATCGGCCTGAACGGTGCACTGGAGCAAGCCGGCCTGGAGGTGATTGAGACCGATTTGGGTGAGTACATCATTCAGCTTGCCAACGAACCTCCAAGTCACATCATCGCGCCAGTAATACACAAACGTGCAGAGGACATAAGCGAGCTTTTCCAGCATGAACTCGGCATGGAGCCAACCGATGATCCGGCGATAATGTGCGGAGCCGCGAGGAAAGCGCTTCGTGAAGAATTCCTGAATGCCGATATGGGAATCAGCGGCTGCAATTTTGCGATCGCAGAGACGGGCACTATCTGTGTGATCACAAACGAAGGCAACGGACGCATGACGACATCCATGCCTCCGGTCTATGTGGCAGTGGCCGGAATCGAGAAGGTTGTACCAAAGGTCGAGGACGCGTTCCTGCTGTGGCAGGCTGCGGCTCGCAACGCCACCGGGCAACCTGCTTCCGTGTACTTCTCGATGAGTAGCGGGCCAAGGAAAACGAAACACCCGGACGGCCCCGAGGAGATGCACGTTGTCCTGGTCGACAACGGCCGTTCGCGCGTGCTCGAACGTGGTTACGCCGATGCGTTGTTATGCGTTCGCTGCGGAGCGTGCCTGAATGTGTGCCCAGTGTACCGAGAGATCGGTGGGCACAGCTATGGAGCCACCGCTTACTCCGGTCCGATAGGCGCGGTCATAACTCCACTCCTGTCTTTTTACCTGGAAACTTACGAGGAGTTGCCATTCGCCAGCTCGCTGTGCGGAGTCTGTCGTGACGTTTGCCCAGCCAAGATCGACCTGCCTCGGCTGTTATTGGACCTGCGGGGCGAGCTGACCGAACAAAGAACTGGCACTTCGGTCGAGCGTCTGGCGATGTCACGGTTCAACAAGACGATGCAGACGCCAGAGCGATATCGGAGAGGGACGCGGCTGGTGCGGTGGCTCACGAAGTTGTCCTCGTCCAGGCTGCCTCCACCGCTCAACGCCTGGACCAAGACACGGGTGTTCCCAAAGTTTGCGGTAAAGAGCTTCAGACAGCTCTGGAAGAAGCGTGAGAGTCGACATTCAGGTACGGGGGCAGTTTGAGCATGGCCAGCTCAAGTGCCCGAGACGTGATCCTGAAGAAGCTGCGGAGCAGCGCCGCGGATTCGCAATCTCTCTTCCGGACCCAACCCGATCCCGAGCTCGCGGCTACGGTTCCGAGTGCCGTCACCAACGCGGATGGCGTCGGATTGGCACTCGCCAAGACGTTTGGCGAAAACCTCAGTGCGGTACTTGGCAGTTACGAGATCGTAGACCGGCCTTCCGATGTAGTGGGCAAGGTCGTTAACAAGATCGAGAGCTGGCGAAACGAGAACGACGGCACCGAGTCGTACGGCAGTGAAGTACTGAGTTGGGCACCAGATGAACTGCCGATTCGCGAGCTGAGCAATCAACTCCAGCAGAACGGTATATCACTTTTTGTCCCGACCGAATTGCGCGACGAAGCGGCGCGCTCCCACGCAGCATCGTTGAATGTGGGGATCACTGGAGTCGATGCAGCCTTCGCCGGCACAGGTTCGATGGTGCTCATTCCCGGGGGCGGTAAGAGCCGGGTGGCTAGCCTGCTTCCGCTACACCACATCGCGCTCGTACCGGTTTCGAAGATCTATCCGACTCTCGAGAGTTGGTTGGCTTCGCTGCGGGATAAAGGAACGCTCGAAGGGCTTTTCCGCGATCACGCCCAGTTGGTGTTTGTCACGGGGCCGAGCAAGTCGGCGGACATCGAACTGAATTTGACGCTTGGTGTGCACGGGCCCAAGGACGTGCATGCGGTCATCTTCGATGACGGGCGGTAGGGCGGTCAGGCGGCGGGGCGGTAATTCGACCGGAGCTGACCTCATCCACCGTTCGATATTCAACGTTGGATGTTGAACGTTCCCTTCCTCCCCCTCTTGCGCTTCCGCGCATTCCGCGTACCATCGGCATCTACACCTAACAGGCAGCTTAGATGAATCTTTCGATCCAGGCCCTCGTCGCCATCACTCCGATTCTGCTTGCAGGCATTCTTCTTGTCGGATTTCGCATTGCAGCCAAGTGGGCTATGCCGGCCGTGTACTTCACAGCCGTTGCGCTTGCTTGGGCGGTATGGAAGGTGGACGCAAGGCACATTGCCGCGTCATCCGTTCAGGGCCTATTCGTAACGTTCGACATTCTGCTCATCATCTTCGGCGCGATCCTGCTGCTCAAGACCCTCGAGCGCTCCGGTGGTGTGGCCGCGATTAGGCGCAGCTTTCATGGCATAAGCGACGACCGTCGAGTGCAGATAGTAATCGTCGCGTGGCTGTTCGGGTCGTTCATCGAAGGCGCTGCTGGCTTTGGGACACCCGCCGCAGTCGCCGCACCGCTCATGGTGGCACTCGGGTTCCCGGTAACCGCGGCGGTGATGCTGGGAATGATGATTCAAAGCACGGCAGTGACATTTGGTGCCGCGGGTACACCAATCATGATCGGAGTTACCGACGGCCTTGCGAGCCCGGAGATCTCAGCTCAGCTCGCCGCCGCGGGTATGTCGTTCGCCGAGTATAGGCAGATCATCACCACATACGTTGTTGGTTTGCACGGCATAACCGGCACGCTGATGCCGACGCTGATGGTTGTGATGACCACTCGATTCTTCGGCACAAAGAAGTCCTGGACCGAAGGCCTTTCGATTGCGCCATTCACGATCTTCGGCGGACTCGCGTTCACTGTACCATATGTGCTCACCGGAGTATTCTTGGGCCCCGAGTTCCCTTCCCTCCTTGGATCGGCAGTTGGGCTCACCATCGTTATCTTCGCGGCGCGACGCGGCTTCCTGCTGCCAAAGGACACGTGGGATTTCGCAAAGTCCGACGAATGGCCGGACGATTGGCACAGCCCACTCGAGCCGACCGCGGAGCCGACCGCCGGCGAACGCCGCATTCCGACCGCCTCAGCATGGGCACCTTACGGTGTGCTTGCGTTGTTGCTGGTGCTTTCGCGGCTTCGCCAGCTGCCTCTGGGCGAGTTCCTACAGAGGGTTCGAATCAGCTGGACCGATATTTTCTCAACAGGTGTGAGTGGAGCCACCACACCGTTCTACCTGCCCGCGACGATGTTGGTCTGCGCAGTGATGGTGACATGGGTGCTGCACCGCATGAACCGCGAGCAGATCGTGGCCGCCATCTCCGACTCGAGCAAGACCATACTCGGAGCCGGATTTGTATTGATCTTCACCGTCCCGATGGTGCGCGTCTACATCAACTCCGGAGTCAATTCTTACGAATTCGTGAGCGGAGCATCGTTGCCGTCCATGCCAATCGCAATGGCCACATGGGTCGCAGAGAACGTCGGTAATGTATGGCCCCTGTTCGCGCCCACCATCGGCGCGCTCGGCGCGTTCATCGCCGGCAGCAACACCGTGAGTAACCTGATGTTCAGCCTGTTCCAGCACGGGGTGGCCACTCAGCTCGCGATCAGTGGCGCAATGGTTGTAGCACTTCAAGCGGTTGGAGCCGCAGCCGGCAACATGATCGCTATCCACAACGTGGTGGCCGCGTCGGCTACTGTAGGGTTGCTCGGCCAGGAGGGGGCGACCCTAAGGAAGACAATACTGCCGACGCTGTACTACCTGGCGGTGGTGGGGCTGCTGGGGCTATTTGCGATCTACGTGTTGGGGGTGGCGTAGGAACTCAACCCGCTCAAAAAGCGGGTCAACTCAGCGGATCAATCGGCTCCAGAAAAGGGAAGCGGTGAAAGTCGGTGTCTCGCGTGTAGATGGTCTTGATCCCGTGCTCGCGCATCAGAATCGCGGTTGCGGCATCGTGCATCAAATTGCCGCTCAGAAAGGGGATCTCCTCAATCACGGCGCTAGCGACCTGCGCATGCCGCTCCGTAGACACAAGCAAACCGATTCCTGTGGATGCAAGTACCGCCTCAACAAATCTCCATGCCTTTCCTGCAGACCATGGAACTCGAAAGACTCGGGGGTGGGTGCTAACACGTAGAAACTCGTAGACTATGCCCCAAGTCAAATACCAAGCAGAGGCCTGTTGGCGCCAGTCTTCGAGTAGCTCGTGGCAGTGAGAATGGACTGGCGAGTCCTCATCAGCGGCATACACAAGCACGTTCGTGTCTACGACAAACACTAGCGCCCTTCCATCGCCTGGTAGAGCGCGTCCCGGTCGGCGATGTCAACCAAGTGTCCACCGCTCTTGAAGGTTGGGAGCGGCGGCAAGGGTTGTTTCTCCCGCTGCGCCTTGAAGAACATGCGCAAAGCGGTCTCCATCAACTCCGACATGGTCCGACCCTGCCTCGCAGCCTCTCGCTTCAGGCGTGCCATTACCGAATCGTCGATATTGAGTGTCGTTTTCATATGGTTAACCATACATTACGTATGGTTATATGGCAAGCGTGGCTTGTATGATGGCCCGCCCTACTCCTTACCCTTCAACAACTCCAGGGCCGAAGCCACCTTACCTGATGACAACTTCGGCGGCAGCATGTAGGCTTTGCGTGAGTGGGTTAGGCCGGCGCCCACCAAGGCCTCTGCATACTTGAGGGCCACCTTGCTTGGGTTTAGTACTGGAACTCCCAGCTGCTCGGATGCCGCCTCCGCGATCCCCAGAAAACCCATGCTCATACACCCCACGATGAGCGTGTCAGCGCGATCATCCTCGATGGCAGCATGTCCATGTTCGACCGTGGCCTCTACGGCCTTGTTCCTGTCGCTATGGAGCTCCAGGACCGGAATGTTCACCGCCCGCACACTGGCGAGTTTTTCTCCCACCCCAGTGTTCCATACCTGCCGCTCCGTGAACGCCACCACGCTATCGGTGACGGTGATGATAGAGAAACGATGGCCAAGCGACGCAGCGACCAAAGCCGTCGCCTCTCCGGGGCCGATGATCGGAACCGACAACAGCTCGCGAAACGCGTCCAGGCCAGGATCGCCGTAACAGCCGAGTACGATTGCATCCCAGCCTTCTTGCTCCAACTCCAACGCTCGCTCCACTGTAGCGGGAATCGACAGATACTCCTCGTACATACTCTCGATCGAAGCGGGTCCTGACGGCACATCCTCCACGCCAATCTCCGTACCGGGAGCAGCGTATTCTACGAGCAGACCTCGCCTTCGCTCCATCTCAGCACGGCCAGCATCAGTGCGCCCCATCGGGCCCGGGATCAGGTACGAGATCTTCATGTGTTTCTCCAGGATCGGAAGTCGTGCATGCAAGATACGGCTACGGGTACTCAGTTAGGAGCCTTAAATGCCCAGGTACCGCCCTACCTCCCTACCGTCGGGTGGTGCGGTTGCTGGGTGCGGTACCGCCCGGGGTTGTGTGGTTGCGGGGTTTGGTACCGCCTCACCGCCCTGGGTGGTGTGGGTGTGGTACAGGCAGCAAGCGCAGCATGATGGTCGCCCGTGAGCGCGCCTTAGTGAGCAGTTGCAGCACTTGGGATACGTAGGTGCAGAGCGAACTTTTGCGCGCGTGGGGCGTACCGTCATGCGTAGCGATTTGCAGCACCGCGTGTCCGCCTCGTTTGCCCTAGCGAAAACAGCGCCGCTGCGCTATTCAATCTTGGCGCGGGCATCGATCGTAACGGCACGAAACAGAGGAAGGTCTATTGAGCATCGGCGGAATCGATCTCTTCATCGTAGTGGCGTACCTGATCGCCATCCCGGTCTTTGGCGTGTACTTCCGCAAGTACGTGAAGACCGAAGAGGACTATTTCCTCGCCGGGAAGATGCTGCCGTGGTGGGTCATCAGTATGTCGATCATAGGCACCAACATCGGTGCCTACGACTACATGGGCGCCGCCGGTGGCGCGTACCGATTCGGCATCGCGCAGGCCAACTACGAGTGGATCGGAGCTGTCCCGGCAATGATCCTCTCGGCGCTGCTGTTCGTGCCCTACTACTGGAAGGCCGGCGTTTACACGGTACCCGAGTTCCTCGGTAAGCGTTACAACCTCGCGGTCCGCGTCATCCAAGCCCTACTGTGGGGATCGTTCCTTGCCTGCGTGCTTGGAGTTTTCTTCTGGGCCGCCGGCCTGATGTTGAACGAATACCTCGGCATTCCTGTTTGGCTGAGTCTCGTACTGACGGCAACCATTGTTGGCATCTACACAGTTACTGGTGGCCTGGCAGCCGTTGCGATGACCGATGTGGTTCAGTTGCTTGTGATGTTCATCGGCGGCGTCGCCCTCACGGTACTCGGTCTGTGGACTGTAGGTGGTTGGTCTGCCCTCGTTGACAGCATCGTGCCGGCAAATCCCAACCATTTCAAGCTTTTCTTGCCTCTAGACGATCCGACCATTCCTTGGCTGGGGATGATACTCGGACTCGCGTTCGTCCTTTCACCGGCCTGGTGGTGCTGCCACCAGGCGATCATTCAACGCACGCTCGGAGCTCGAAGCGAATGGGATGCGAAGGCAGGCATGCTGTTCGCCGCATTTCCCAAGATGTTCATACCCGTGCTGGTCGTGTTGCCGGGACTGCTCGCACTCTCATTGAATCCCAATCTCGTTGGCCCTGAGATGGATCGGGCGTTCCCATGGTTGATCCGGAACTTGCTGCCGGCGGGCCTAGCAGGTCTCGTGTTCGCAGCGTTCCTGGCTGCGCTCATTTCGAGTGTGGACTCGACGCTCAATTCCGCCGCGACACTGTGGACCAAAGACATCTACCAGCGCTTTTTCGTGAAGAACGGAACTGACCAGCATTATCTCAAAGTCGGCAGGCTGCTCACTTTCGGGTTCATCCTGTGGGCGATCGCGTTCGCACCCGTAACCACGAAGTTCCCAGGCATATACGTGGCGATGCAGAGTCTACTATCGATTTTCCAAGGTCCAACCTTCGCGATAACACTTCTGGGGATCTCTTGGAGAAGAGCGACCCAGTGGGGCGGGCTTTTCGGATTGCTCGTGGGAGTGGCGATCTCGAGCACTCTCTACTTCGGTTTTGACATGAGCTTCCTTTATGTGGCGTGGTGGTCTTTCGTGGGATCGCTGATTTTGAACGTGATCGTCAGCTTGCTCACCCCGCCCGACCCGATCGAGAAACTGGAAGGTCTCGTATACGGATTGGTGATGCAGGACGACGGCGTGCAGGACATACTCAGGCAACGCGCCGAGGGGAGTGAGTAGAATGGGCGAATGGTTGGCAGGACTCTCGTTGGCATGGGGCAAAGTGATCGCGGTGATCTTTTTTGTCGGGATCGCGATATGGGCATGGAGGCGGCCCAGGAGCTTCATATTCCAGGGCGCTCCCGATTCCCACAGGTGGCGGGATCTGCGTTTGTGGGCCTCGATACTCATGGCCGTCCAGATCGTGATCTACTTGAGCTTCTAGGTGCGAGGAGAAACGCATGGTTTCTGAGGCAAGCAACGAAGATATCAAGAAGACTTTCGAGCCCCTTCTCATAGTTGGCGTCTTCTGGTCGATCTTCGGAGTGGTCGTTCTCTTCGCCACAATGTTCGTGAGAGAAACGCCGCAGGTGCCGCTGCTGCGCGGCGTGGTCACAAATCTCATTGCTGGATCGTTGCTCCTTGGAGTCGGGCTGCTATCGATTTTCAAAGGTAGAGCAAACCAACGACGCAAGAGACTCAACTCCTGACTAGCTCTTCGCGAATAGCTGTTCCCACGATTGCGCACGAGCAGGCAATCAAGCTGCTCTCCGCTCCAGGTAGCTTTCTTGCGGCGAAACTGAGGCGCAAGCCGGCCCAAACAACCAGCACCGAGCTGCTCTACCTCCCCTACTATTGCTTCGACATCGAGTTGTCGGTAAGAGATGGAGATCAAGTCGTCCGTGTAGCTGTTGACGGTTTGATCGGTGATGTCGTCTTCTTCCTCACCAGAGAGTTGGAGTTCACGTCGTTCGAAGACCAGCAGATATGTCACTTTGAGGTCTCGGCTCTCGAGGCAAAAGCGTTAGCGTTGGATCAATACAAGCGGATGCTCTTGGAACACGGGTTACGAAACAAGGTAGCGACAACGGTGCACGACATCTCCGACGCAGAACAGATGTTGTACCCGTTCTGGGTTGGTTATCTACAGAAGGGCGACGGCTATGACTTCAGGGCGTTGGACGCCGTGTCCGGGGAGGCACAGGGTGTGAGAATGCGTAAGGTATTCCTGAGGGCATTCCGGCAGCTAGAGAGTGCTCGAGCAAAGAAACGCTAGCCGAACTTCCGTATTAGCATCGTTATGTCCACCATGTGGTAATCGTCGTGCGTCGCCTCGAAGAGCATCATATCGCACACGCGCATCGGTTTATTCAGCCGGGGATGATGCGCGACCCGAGCGAAACCTACGGAGTCCAGTTCATCTAGTCGTTGCACCAACTTTCCGCGTTCCTCTCTAAGGCCTATTAGTATGGCCTTTATGTTTGCCTCGTTGTGGTTGGCCTCAAACGTTTTTCGACCGGTCATCTCGGCCGGGCGGAGTTCTGCCAGGCTGTTGTCGTAGTCGTCGAGCCTACCGAGGAACAATTCTTCCACATCCATCAGGTGCCCGACGTGCTCCTGAATCGACCACTTCTCGCCGTCACGCTGCCTGAGCAGATTGTCGGGAAGTGATTCCACGCGTTCGGCGAGGCGTGCAGGAGCGCCCCTCAGTCGCTCAAGTAATTCCGGAGCAAGGCTCGGCGGATAATCGAAATCGAACTTCCGATCTACCCACATAATCCTGTCTGTCATCCTAGCATTCTCCCTAAACCTCTCATACCGCATTTGCCGACATATGACGCCTCGTGAACAATAGGGTCCCAACCGCGAAGAACCCGACTGTGAGGAGCGAAATCGCGACCAGTTCGAACGCAACATCAGTTATCCCCGCACCGCGATTCAGAATCCCGTCGTAGGCAGAAATCGAGTGCGTAGTCGGTAGAATGTCATTCACATTCACCGACCTGCCCGCGATCTCGAACATTCGTACATCAGGAAGCGGAAACATACCACCAGAGAAAAACATCAGAATGAAAAATGGGAAGGAACCGATTGTCATTAGATCGAAAATGGTCCTGAGCCAGGCCGCGACCAGAACACTTATCCCGACAATCGCGACGCTCGAGAGTGCACTCACCAATACCAGCGCGCTGACCGATGCACTCATTTCATAACCGATCGCAATTGCCGTTCCCAGTGTCAACGCAACAGCGCCTGCTCCCAGGACCACCTGCACGACCGTAACCGAAAGCAGCCACTCGAAAGTGGTCATGTTCGAAATCCGCAACCGAACGAGGGTGCCTTTATCCTTCTCCTTAATGATCGAAGCGGCAGCAGTGAACAAAAGCATCATGACGGCGAGTGCGAACAGGCCCGGTACATAGAGGTCGAACTCGCTGAGCGCCTCCTCCACACCAACGGTCCGCATATCCACTTCAACAGGGCCCGCCAACTCTGCGACATCCGCGGTATACGTGTAAGTGATGGCGTCGCTCCATGCCGCAGCCATCAGGTACTTCGGATTTGTGGGATCGCCATACGTGGCTACTACGGCTGCAGCGGGTTCGCCTCCATCGCCGTATGCTTCGAGCGTGGCAGTGAAAGAACTCGGTACAATCACCACGAGGTCGACTGCGCCCGCGCTCAGCCTCTCGAGCGCGGCTCCAGAGTCGCTTTCCTCGAACACCCTCAACACGTGACCGCCTTCAGATTGCTCGGCAAGTTCCAGGGCGGAAACCAATTCTTCGCCTCTGTTGAGCGGAGCACCGGCTTCAGTGATTAGCCCCTCATCTCCATTGACTACCGCCAACCTGTATGGAGACTCTGAGGCAGAATCAAAGTAGTAGTGCATCAACACCGTAAAGAACGGCGCGAATGTGAGTGTCATTACCAAGATCTTCCAGTCGCGCAGATTTTCGAGAGTCGTCTTGCGGACCAGACTGGTCAGCCTCACTCGCGGAGCCTCCTACCCGTCAGGGCAATGAATACGTCTTCCAACGTCTTCTTTC
>JBDHHK010000071.1:0-12275 GCA_039589395.1 Gemmatimonadota bacterium | reverse complement strand
GGCGGGCAGCGTGTCCAAAGTATCCGATGCAACCAGTCGCAACATTCCATTCTGGCAAATCAAGTTGCGGAGGCTGTCAGGAAGATCGCCCAGCAGCTGGCCCAACTTCTTTTCCTGCCCATTCGACAGCCGAATGCCGAGCACGTCACCTGCACCGACCCGGGCCTTGAGTCCATCCGGGGTGTCGAGTTCCAGAAGTTCTCCGTGATCGATGATTGCAACACGATCCGACAGCCGGTCCGCTTCATCCATGTCGTGCGTTGTGAGGACCACAGTAGTGTCGGTGCGAAGTGATTTGACGTAGTCTCGGACCAAAATGCGACTCTGTGGATCGAGGCCTGCCTGAGGTTCGTCGAGTATCAGAATCTGCGGTTCATGCACCAACGCGAGGGCGATGTTCAGCCTACGCTTCATGCCCCCGGAAAGAGTGGCCGCAAGCCTGTTTCGCTCACCCGTCAATCCGAGCGCCTCGAGCAGTGCATCCGCCTTCTTCCACGCGGTTTGCCGGTCTAGGTCATATTGCCGGCCCACGAACTCGAGCTGCTCCAAACAGGTCAGCGATTCCCATATAATCAGGTCTTGCGGGCATAAACCGATCATCTGTTTGCATTCGCGATAGTCCTCCTCCAGTGACCGACCGTTGACAATCACTTCGCCCGAATCGCTGCGAAGAAGACCGCAAATCATGTGAATCGTGGTTGTCTTGCCTGCGCCGTTTGGGCCTAGCAGTCCGAGTATCTCTCCCCGTCGCACATCCAACGACAGATCCTTCACGGCGACCAACTCGCCGTATGACTTCCTGAGCGCTTTGAGACTCAGGATGATGTCTGGATTCGTAGCTTGCATGTTTATTCCATAGAAGCTGTTTTCTCGGGTGGCGCCTGAGCTGCCTTTGCAGCGTCTCCGCGATCAAACGCAGTCAATCCGCCCAGCGCCCCGAGACCCATTGTCTCGACGGCGGTAGAGGGCACTATGATCATCGAGCCCTTCTGCTTTAGTCCTTCGAATACCATGTTCATGGCGCGGAGGTGAAGCGCCACGGAGTTGTCCTGATAGTGTTCCGACGCCTTGGCGAACTTCTCGGCGATCTCGGCCTCGGCGGTACCCAGTATGATTCGACTCTGGCGTTCACGCTCCGCTTGCGCCTGCCGGGACATTGCGTCTTCGAGCCCTTTCGGGATCACGATGTCGCGGATCTCAACCGCCTGAGTGGTGATTCCCCAAGCGCTCGTTTTTTCCTCGAGCACTCTTTGGACTTCTTTGCCGAGCCTCTCCCGTTCCGACAGAAGCACGGCGAGATCGTTCATGCCTATCGCGTTTCGGAGCGCCGTTTGCGCTGAGAGCACTATGGCCTCAGCGAAGTGCTCGACTTCGAGCACTGCTTTCTGCGCATCCCAGACCATCCAGAACGCAATTGCGTCGACGTTCACCGGTACCGTGTCGGATGTGAGCGTTGTTTCCGCGCTGAAGTCGGTGACCCTCACGCGCTGGTCTACGAACTGGGTCACCTTGTCCATGACCGGGAATACGATGAACAATCCTGACTTGCGGAGTCCGCGAAACTTGCCGAACCGGAGTAGAACGGCTTTCTCCCACTGGAAAGCGATCTGTATCGAAGGGGCTATGATCGAGGCGACAACCGCCGTAATGATCAGGATCTCGCTGTCAGGCCTTAGATGCCAAAACGCCGAAAGAGCGTCACCGGCAGCCAGAATCACCACCATTTCCCAAAACGGGAAGATGCTGAGTATCACCGAGAGCGCGATTGCCGAACAAATGGCAAACAACACGGCATCGACCGTTACCTCGTAAACGTTCAGATGAACTATCAGCCCGGCCACGAAGAGAACCACAAGCAGGAATACGTTGAGAGGGCCGAAGCGGAAGTCACCGCGCTTCAGCAAAGCGATCTTCTTGTGCATCAGGCGCTGGCTGCTTGGGTTGCTGTGGCGTCCTGCAAGCATAGACATCATGATCGTATCTCCTCTCTGCGGCGTAGGCCCTCGAGCACATCGTGGAGGGAAAGTCCGTAGCCCGTGGCGCGTGCCAACAGTTCGGTGAGTATCTGGTCCAGCATCCGCTGTCGTTCCAATGCATCGACTTCGGGTTTTTCCTGGCCGACGAAGGTTCCCGACCCCTGATGCGTTTCGAGCACACCGCTGATCTCCAGCTCGCGGTAGGCTCGGATGACAGTATTGGGATTGATAGAGAGATCGACGGCCAACTGACGGACCGTAGGGAGTTGATCGCCCGACTGCAAATCTCCCCGAGCAATCGCGAACTTCACCTGCTCGATGATCTGCCGGTAGAAAGGCACTCCGCTTTTCGTATCGATGCTCAGATCCACTATCAGCGCGTCTCTCAAAGGTTGAGTGAGCTGTTTATATAGTGTACTAGTGTTATAGTACAATCTGCATCAAAATTGTCAAGGGATCTTTTCCCGAAGGCCGCGATTTTCTGATGATCCATGCGCGAATCTGGTATCCAACTGCTTCGGTTCAGGAGTTATCCTTGCCTACCTGCGCGCGCACGTAGCTACCCTTTGGCAATGATGCTAACTTGATGCATCTTGAAGCACAGGTGATGCATCAGCGCTATGAAAGTCATAACATTGAGAAACCTTTCCCCGGAACTTGCAGCCAAGCTGCGCCAGAGGTCCCAGCAATCCGGATTGAGCCTGGCCAAGACGGTAGTGAGCCTGCTCGAGGAGCGGCTCGGGATAGGATCGGCTAAGCGGCAGCAGGACGATGACGAAGTGCTCGACGCTCTCGCCGGCAGTTGGTCGAGCGATCGAGCTGACGAGTTCGACCAGATCCTCGCGGAACAGCGCGCCGTCGATCCAGGCCTTTGGCCATGAAGCGGATTTTGGTTGACACGTCTGCCTATTCTGCGTTCATGCGCGGCAATCAGGAGATTGTGAACGCAATCCGGGTGGCAGACGAGATCATTCTCAATTCCGTTGTGCTCGCCGAGCTCCGCTCGGGCTTCTTGAGGGGTGGACACCAAGCGAGATACCAACGGGAGCTCCTATCCTTCCTCGAATCTCCGCGGGTTAACACCGTCACCATAGACGACGAGTCGGCCAATCGATACGCGATCATCCTCGCTTCGTTGTGGAGTGCCGGCACGCCGGTCCCTACGAACGACATTTGGATTGCGGCGTCTGCAATGCAGCACGGTTTGCGAGTATTGACGACAGATGAGCATTACACCCGGATCAAGCAGGTTGTCGTGGACTACTTCTCCGCGACTAGTTGAAATGGCTCACCGACCCTTTGCCCTCACGTCCGCCTCATCTTGCACTACCTCGCTCCCCAGTTCCGTGATCCTGTAATACGCCCGCCTGCCCGTGCCGCCGGGTTGGTCGTGCGGTTTCTTGACAGTCTCAACTAGACCCTGGCCGGACAACTTGCGAACCGATCCGTACAACCCCGTGGAACGCAGAACCAGACCACCGTCTGTTTTGCGGTAAACCGCCTGCTGGATGCCGTTGCTGTGCAACTCCCCGTCGCAGAGGGCTGCTAGAATGAGGAACTCGGCAGATTTCAACGACACGGCTGTGCACTATAGCTTTTCGGGGAGGCGGCAAGCACGGAAGGAATGAGGATTGCATCTCTGGAAATACTGGAGGGTCGTGACCAAGATTAGACGCTCGTAATAAATGCAGGCTTCCCAATTGCGCCAGAAACTCCGAAAGGCGGTGGGCGACAATCTCTGCAATACGCAGCTCAGAACTGAAGCGTCACTTTCAACGAGGTGAACATACTGTGCATGCGGTGGACGGGGTGACGTTTGACGTTGAGGGCGGCGAGTTCTTCGGCGTCGTGGGAACGAGCGGTTCTGGCAAGACTACGCTGCTCAACTTGATTGGCGGCCTCGACACTCCGTCGTCGGGCCACCTCGAGGTCATGGGCCACCGTCTGGATTCGCTCGACAGCCACGGCTTGGCCCTCTATCGTCGAAACACGGTGGGAATCGTATTCCAGGCATTCCACCTACTTCCCGCGCACAGCGCCTTCAGCAACGTAGAGCTGCCCCTATTGCTTCAGAACGTTCCGTCTTCCGAACGGACGCCCCGAGTAAACGCAGCCCTCGAACAGGTTGGGCTCGAGCGCAGGTCCGACCATCTGCCTTCGGAGCTGTCAGGGGGAGAGCAGCAGCGTGTTGCCATCGCGAGAGCGCTTGCCAAACAACCTCGTCTTCTTCTCGCAGACGAGCCGACCGGCAACCTCGACAGTCGAACGAGCAAGGAAATCCTGGAGATCATGCACCGCCTAAACCGCGAATACGACCTCACGGTGGTGCTCGTGAGCCACGACGAGGCTGCGGTACGAGCGTTCGCTCAACGAATGATTCGTTTGGAGGATGGCCAGGTGGTCGAGGCGGGCGCGGCATGATCCTCCGCGATCAATTCCGCTACGCGTTCGGGAACCTTCGCAAGACCATTCTGCGCACGATTCTCACTGCAGCGGGAGTCTCGATCGGCATCGGCGCGATGACCAGTATGGTGTCGGTAGGACTCGGCACCCAGCGAGTTGTACTCAGAGCATTCAATGAGGGAAACATTCTGTCGTCCGTCATGGTGAGCCCGGGAGATCCTTCAGACTCGGTTCCTGCCGACTCTTTGCCCACGCTCGACACCACAATGACGAGACTCTTTCGTTCTCTTCCCGGTGTTAGGGACGCCTACCCTCGAATTCTGATCGCGGGGCTGTTGCAGAGTGGCGACGAGAAGATCTTTCAAAGTCTCGAAGGAATGCCAGCACGAATCCTGGGAGAGCAGATACAACTGGGCACCGTTGAGGTGATCGCGGGCCGGTCGTACAACGAGGACGAACGTGACGTTATCGTGCTCTCCGAACGGGCCGCCCGCAGGCTCGTAGCAGACAGCGTGGCTCTCGAAACCCTAGTGGACACGACGGTGTCGTTTTTGGCGGCACGGGCGCCAGGTCTTCAGGAAGAGACCGGCGAGACGACTCGGTCCGAGCGCCCAAGGCCTCCATTGGGGGCACTTCCACCAGAAACTCAGAATTTCCCGTTTGCAGGGCTGCTCGGCAGCATGCCGCTGGGTATCTTCGAGCCAATCCAACTCGACCTCACGGTCGTGGGAGTCGTCAAGGGGGGAGGCAACCTCAGCGATTTTGTCGGACTCTCCCTGTGGGTGCCCGTCGAGCTGGTGGAGCCTCTGTATACGCGGACGTTTCAAAACCTCGAGTCGATGCTTACAGGCAGCGTCGGAGGCGGTGGATATTCGATGGTGCAGGTTCTGGCTGCCGACGTGATGGCGGTGAGACCTGTTCAAAACTCAATCAGAACCATGGGATTCACCGCCCGCTCTATTCTGGATGAGATCGATCAGGTGCGCAGAGGGTTCATGTTCATGAACAGTCTGCTCGGCACGATCGGTGGAGTCAGCCTGTTTGTCGCGGCAATGATGATCGTGAATACGCTGGTAATGGCAGTTCTCGAACGCACTCGCGAAATCGGGCTGCTCAAATCAATGGGCGCCACCGACGGCGACGTTATGAGGCTCTTTCTCACCGAAGCAAGTGTAATTGGGATCCTGGGCGGAATTGGCGGGCTGATACTGGGCTATGTGGTCGCACGAATCACGAATGTTTTCGCCAACATCCAGTTCGAGAGGGCAGGTGAAGTTAGCGTCGACCTCGTCGCATTCACTCCATTGTTGATCTTGGGCGGAATGGCCTTCGCGGTGCTGGTGAGCCTGATCGCCGGCTACTACCCGGCGCGGCGTGCCGCAAAAGTCGACCCAGTTGTAGCACTGCGGCACTTCTAGCTGCACCGCATTGTCTCTCGACTGGCCGAATGCTTCCCCTTGAGCTAATTTCGGCCCGACCACACCCCACAAAGGATCCGACGATGAAATCCAGACGGCTAGGCTTGATTATCCCTTGTTTCCTATTGGCGATTGCTTTCGTGTCCTGCAGCGGTGGCGAGCCATCAATATCCCGCATTCCTGCTGAGATCGATTACTCCGCGCCGCTCGAGTTCGGCATCTCGTTCGATGAATCTGTTGGCGCCGAAACTCTCGACGGACGGGTGATACTCATCCTGACAACCCGAGATGGGAGCGAACCGCGGTTCCAGGTCACATCGGGCCCTTCAGCACCCCTGGTGTACGGCATTGACGTGAATGGCCTCGCTCCCGGGACCGAAGCGGTGATCGACGCCGGAGTATTCGGTTTTCCTCTCGAAAGCGTTGCCATAATTCCACCCGGCCAGTACTACGTGCAGGCGCTGCTTCACAAGTACGAAACCTTCAATTTAGCGAACGGAAAGATTGTCAAACTCCCGATGGATCAGGGTGAGGGCCAGCAATGGAATCGCTCCCCGGGCAACATCTACTCGACTCCGCAGCGCGTGATGGTAGACCCTGCGTCAACGGAGAGAATTTCCGTCGTGATGGACCAGGAGATTCCGCCCATCGAGCCCCCAGAGGACACCGAATACATCAAACACGTCACGATTCAGAGTGAACTGCTCAGCGAGTTCTGGGGACGGCCGATGCACTTAGGTGCACATGTGTTACTGCCAGAGGGTTTCGATGAGCACCCTGAGGCCCGTTATCCCCTAGTCATATTTCACGGACATTTCCCGTACGACTTCGGTGGATTTCGCACCGAGCCACCCGATCCAAATCTGGAACCCGACTACAGCGCGCGGTTCGATGTCACCGGCTATAACCGTATCCAGCAGCAGGAGGCCTACGACTTCTACCAGACCTGGACCGGCCCTGACTTCCCACGGATGCTCATCATCGAAGTGCAGCATGCGACTCCATACTACGACGACTCATACGCCGTGAACTCAGAAAGCCAAGGCCCCTGGGGCGACGCGATAATGCACGAGCTGGTCCCGTACATCGAGGAGCAGTTCCGAGGCATAGGTGAGGGCTGGGCTCGTTTCACCTATGGTGGATCGACTGGCGGCTGGGAAGCGCTGGCCGTGCAGGTGATGTACCCGGACGACTTCAACGGAACGTTTGCGGCCTGCCCCGACCCAATCGACTTCCGCGCCTACACGCAGATCAACATCTACGACGACGATAACGCCTACTACTACGACGGCCAGTTCAAACTCACGGAACGCCCCGCCCACCGCGACTGGCTGGGCACCATCGATCGAACCGTGAAAGATGACAACCTACTGGAGCTGGCGCTCGCAACTCACGGCCGGTCCGGACAGCAGTGGGACATATGGCAGGCTACCTACTCACCGACGGGAGAAGACGGATATCCCAAGCCGATTTTCGATAAGCGCACAGGTGACATCGATCACGAGGTAGCAGACTTCTGGCGAGAAAACTATGACCTGCGCTACATCATGGAGCGCGACTGGAGGACCCTCGGCCCCAAGCTCGAAGGCAAGGTTCACATCTACTGCGGCGACATGGACAACTACTACTTGAACAACGCCGTCTACCTGACTGAAGATTTCCTCGAGAGCACAACCAATCCGTACTATGGTGGCGAGGTAGACTACGGCGACAGGGCAGAACACTGCTGGAACGGTGATCAAAACAATCCCAACCATATCTCTCGGCTCAGGTACAACACGATGTATGTGCCGAAGATATTGGCTCGGATAGAGGCAGCCGCTCCGCAAGGTGCAGATCTCACCAGCTGGAGGTACTAGGAACGACGACAGGGGCTGCATGAGCGGGAGAAGCGGGAGCGGACGGGCGGACGGGCGGACGGGCGGACGGGCGGACGGGCGGACGGGCGGACGGGCGGACGGGCGGACGATGAATCTATGATTGGAACGCAAGGGAGGTCTCCATGAGGAGTAGATGCATACAGTGGGTCGTTGGAGGCGCGATAATGGTTGCGGTGAGCGGCTGTCTACCCGCCGACGAGTTTCCAGTTCTCGAGGGACCATATCTCGGTCGCGAACCGCCGGGTGACACCCCGGTGGTGTTCGCGCCGGGCATCGTGTCCACCGAGAAGCAGGAGTTGAATTCGATTTTCACGCCGGATGGAAACGCACTCTACTTCTCGATCTCTGGTGAGGGTGACAGCGTAGTCGTCGTAGAGATGCGCCTTTCAGCGGGGCGCTGGACAAAGCCAGAGCCGGCGTCGTTCTCGAGTTCCTATGGAGAAGTCGATCCCTTCGTGTCCCCCGATGGCAACAGTCTCTTTTTCGGATCGAGGCGCCCGATTCCCGGAACGGATACACCGGCACCCAACTGGCAGATCTGGGTGACAGATCGAGAAGGGGATGGGTGGGGCGAGCCGCAGTGGCTGCCGGAGACCGTCAACTCCGGTGCTCGTCAGATCTATCCATCGGTGGCCGCCGACGGATCTCTCTACTTCCAATCGGAACGGGAAGGAACGCTCGGCGGATCCGACATCTTCGTGTCACGTCTCGTGGATGGAGAGTACGCCATTGCCGAGAACGTGGGCCCGCCCATCAGTTCAGAGTACGATGAAGGAGACGTGTTCGTCGCGCCCGACGGGAGTTACCTCATATTCGTATCTCGGGACAGACCCGACAGCTTTGGCAGCGGCGATCTCTATATCAGTTATCTACTGGAAGATGATTCGTGGTCCGAGGCTTTGAACTTGGGCGATACGATCAACACCGATCAGTTCGACTACTGCCCCGTGGTTTCGCCTGATGGACTCTACTTCTTCTACAGCGTAGCCGGTCAGGTGTATTGGATGAGTGCCGGCTTCATAGAAGAAATGAGGGAGGCCGTACAGTAAACTCGGTTGACGTTGGAGAGGTCTGGTCGGACGGCAGGCGGTAGAGCGGCCTTGTATCGTGAGTGGTGAGTTGTGAGTAGGCCCCACGACCCCCACTCACTACTCACGACTTACTACTCACATATCGCTATTTCTTACGCAGACGGAGGCCCTTCCGACGCTTCCGACGCATGCGGCGGCGTTTGCTTCCAATCTTCCTTCTACCTCTATGTTTCTTCGGATATCCCATGGGCCTCTACCGTGTTACAACGTCCTCGCTGTCAAGAGTCATATAAGAAAACACACTAGACGCATAAGCGCGAGTCCCGGATTGGAAAACCGTGGCGTCAGTTACGAAGCTGCGGTACCTTCCTGTTCCACTACATGAGGACAGACACAAACTTCTAACTGGTGAGTCCAAGATGCCACCGCAGCAACCAGCAGTGGAGTTTCTGGCGAGCGGGGAGACTCTACCACGCACAGGTTAATGAGCCAGATCGTAAGGATTCCAACTTCGGAATTGATGCCCAGCCGAGAGGATGTGCTCGAGCAGCAAGGCGTTCCTCAGGGTATTCCTGTGCGGCCGGACATAGAGGATATCTGTTTTCGTGCCCTGCGGCTCCTCGATCAAACAGCAGTCACCGCGGCAGTTACGGCACCTATTTCAAAACAGAAGTTTGAGATGGTTTTTGCCGGAGAGGGCAACAACGAGGAGGAAACGCCTGTAGGCGAAGTCTTGGAACAGGCAGAGCACCTGTTGCTGTTCGCGGTTACGATCGGCAAGGCCACGAGCAACGCAATAGACGGGCTGTTTCAGTCTGGCGACTACGCGCTAGGATGCATGCTCGACGCGGCTGCGTCGACTACTGCGGACAGAGCAGCAGCATATGTTGAACGGCAATTCTCCGAATCCCTTGCTGCGGATGGGTGGAACGACAGTTCGGGGGCGGCTCTGCGATACAGCCCTGGGTATTGCGGCTGGCACATCAGTGGTCAAAAGAAGTTGTTCGAATACCTCGAACCTGAACAAATCGGTTTGACGCTCCGATCCTCCTACTTGATGGAACCATTAAAATCGGTGTCGGGTGTAGTGTTGGCGGGACCGCGAGATATGCACGAATTCCAACCATATTTTCCTTCCTGCGCCACCTGCGAAACCCAAAGCTGCCGAGAGCGCATACGCGCCTTGTTTGCGGGATAGGCATTTGAAGGAACAGTCGGATCTACTGGATCGGATTGCCGCCGGCGAGACGATCGTGTGCGATGGCGCTATCGGAACGATACTGCTGGAAAGGGGACTCGAGCAGGGAAGCTGTCCCGAGGCAGTCGTTTTGTCGCGCGTGGAGCTGCTGGAGGATCTCGCGAGGGAATATTGCAGCGCCGGAGCAGAGATCGTCGAGGCGTGTACGTTCGGTGCATCTCCGCTCAAGCTCTCTCAATACGATCTCGATCACCTGACAGAAGATATCAATCGCAAAGCTGTGCTGGCTGTCAGGAATGTTGTTGGAGATCGGGCTTACATTGGCGGCTCTATAGGACCTTCAGGCAAGATTCTGGAACCGTACGGTGACGCAAGCAAAACACAGGTGTATGAAAGCTACCTGCGTCAGTTGGATATTCTCATTCAGGCTGGCGTCGACTGTTTAATCGTCCAAACAATGTTCGACATCCATGAGGCCAAATTGGCTATCAGAGCTGCGAAGGACGTTTCATCGAGTCTCCCGGTCTTGGCAACTATGACATTCGAAAAAACACCGCGAGGTTTCTACACAATCATGGGCGTCGATATTCCGGCCGCTGTGTCTGGACTAATGGAGGCTGGAGCCGACGTGATCGGATCGAACTGCGGCAATGGCGTGGAGAAGATGGTGGAGATAGCCCGCGCGTTTCGGGACGCCACAGATCAGCCACTGATCATCCAGTCCAACGCAGGTCTTCCCGAGACCGAGAACGGTAGGGTCGTCTACCGAGAGACTCCCGAGTTCATGGCGGAGCGTGTGCAAGAGCTGTTGGATATCGGGGTGTCTATCGTTGGAGGATGCTGCGGTACGACGCCGGCTCACATCAAGGCCTTTCGCGCACTGGTGGACACCTCGACTCGCTCAAAGAACAATGAAATAGCCGCGGAATGACGCAGAGGGACGCGGGCAACAGCGAGAATTAGGTTTCCCCACCCATCCCCCAACAACGATCAGCGTTCTTCCGCGGCAACAGATCAGCGGAAGTGTCGATCCACCACCTTCGCAAACCCATCCCGCGATTTCTCGATCGTGCTGTCGGCCACGCAGTATGAAATCCTGAAGTGCCCCGCTCTCCCAAATCCGCTACCCGGAACCACGAGTATCCGCTCGGCCTGAAGGTCCTTCACAAACTCTACGTCATCGATTGGTGACTTCGGGAACAGGTAGAAAGCACCGCCAGGCAGTACGAACTCATACCCCAGCTCGGATAGCATGCCGCAGAGCAAGTCGCGTTTGTGTTGGTAAATGCTTGCGTCCACGGATGCCCCTTGCAGCTGCGCTGCCACCCGCTGCATGAGTGCCGGCGCGTTCACGAAGCCAAGAGTGCGGTTCGAGAACACGAGCCCATTCATAGTGGTGTCCAAAGACTCGATAGCGGGGTTCACGGCAATAAAGCCCAACCGCTCGCCGGGAAGAGAAAGGTCCTTAGAATAAGAGGTCACCACGATACTGTTTTCGTAAGACTCAAGTATGCTCGGCAGCAACACCCCATCGAAGACGATCTTACGGTACGGCTCGTCGGACATCAGATATATCGTCCTGCCAAGCTCCCGAGACTTCTTCGTGAGCAGGTCACCAAGGCCAGCGATCGTCTGAGCATCGTAAACCTTGCCCGTAGGATTGTTGGGCGAGTTCACGAGCACGATCTTCGTCTTCTCAGTTATCGCTGCTTCGACGGCACCGAGGCTCAGGGAAAAGTCTTCATTGCTCTCGACGAGCTTGCATACTCCATTGTGATTGTCGACATAAAACCGGTATTCGACGAAAAACGGAGACGGTACCAGCACTTCATCACCAGGATCGAGCAGCGTCCTAAAAACTACGTTCAGCCCCCCTCCGGCACCGCATGTCATGATGACGTTGTCAGCCGGGAGCTCCACACCTTGTTCGGTAGATACAAACTGCGCCACCGCGGACCGCGTTTCCGGATATCCCGCGTTCGACATGTATGCATGGGCACCGGGGCGTCGCTCATCGATGACTTTCTGCAGAGCCTCGAAGAACTCCTCGGGCGGGTCCAGGTTCGGGTTGCCAAGACTGAAGTCGAAGACGTTTTCCGCGCCAAACTCTTGCTTCAGCGCTATCCCCTCCTCGAACATCTTACGTATCCAGGATGCCTTTTCCATGAAGCCGTCGATTTTCTTGGCAATCGCCATCTGTGTGACCCTCGTCTCAGTAGTCGGTTCTCGTTCGGCCGGGCGCAGACATTAATAAGCGGTCCAGGCTGGCGCCAGTACCTTTGCAGTTGAGATCCGGAAATATCGCCAGTTGGCCCAGTGTTCGCCTGCGCGCTTCGATTCAAATGGCCTCCACGGGCTTAGGCGACGCC
>JBDHHK010000070.1:0-20200 GCA_039589395.1 Gemmatimonadota bacterium | reverse complement strand
CAGGTGTCACCCGATGGAAGTTGGATAGCGGCGACTAGAATACTCCGCGCAAACGAGCTTAAACGCATCCTCTTTACGCGGGAACGACAACAGTACGGACCAAGGGGGTGAGCGTGGATTTTCCGAAGAAACCTGTACCCTATCTCAGGGCATTCTCACGTCAGTCGGCTGCACTGTTGGCAGTCACACTACTCGCCTGCCAACCAACAAACGAAACATTACAGTTTCCAGGCGATGTCTGGCCGGTGTCGACCCCTGAAGCCGAGGGAATCGACCCCGCGGCGGTAGACGCAATACACGCTGACATCTTGGCCGGACGCTACGGGCTGTTGGACCACTTCCTGCTGATTCGACACGGCCGAGTGGTGGCGGACTATCACTACGCTCACGACTATGACTCGATATCAGCACAGTACAATCCCTCTGCCGACCAGTACAACTACGACCAACCGGATTGGCACCCTTATTACGGCGATACCGACCTACATACGCTCCAGTCGGTGACAAAGAGCGTCACGTCGGCAGCTCTTGGAATCGCTATTGATGAGGGTCTCATCGACGGTGTGGATGTTCCCGGCATGTCGTTCTTCGCTGGTTACGACCCCGACATGTTGGATACCCGTAGAGGGGCGATGACTCTGGCCGACCTACTCACGATGCGCAGCGGCATCGATTGGAACGAGTCGGGCTCCTATCTCGACGCAGATAACAGCTGCGTACAGATGGAAGCGAACGACGAATGGATTCGTTTCGTGCTGGACCACCCGATGAGAGAAGACCCTGGCACTTTATGGGATTACAACAGCGGTGTGAGCGTCTTGCTTGGAAAGATCGTACAAGTGGCGACGGGGCAGAGAATTGACGATTGGGCTAGAGAGAAGCTGTTCGATCCAATAGGCATTAAGGATTTCTATTGGAAGATCACTCCCGATAACGAGGTCGACACTGAGGGTGGACTCTATCTGTCGGCCCACAGCCTTGCGCGGATAGGATATTTGTTCCTGAGGGAAGGTTTGTGGGGAGACGAGCGGATCATTTCAGAGGAATGGGTAAGAGCGTCCACCTCTCCGGTTGTCACAGATATCCGGCCAGACAACGATCGGCGTGATTCCGGGTACGGATATCAGTGGTGGGTACCTGAGCACGACGGAGAGACGACAACCATTTTTGCAGGCAATGGGTACGGGGGGCAATTCCTGATGGTTGCCCCTGCATACGACGTGCTTGTTGTATTCAACGCCTGGAACATTCACGAACAAACAGAGCTGGCGAGCTGGCGCGCCCTGCAGGATCGGATAATCCCAGCCATCGATCCCGACTGAATGACGATGACCCGTGTTGTGGTGGGGCGAGGATCGCCATGACCCGACTCCGCCGTTGGCTGGTCATGGCCTGCCTGTGCCTGTCGGGTGGCTTCATCTATCTCATCCCGTTTTTGCGCGAAGTCTACTACATCCCCCTGCAGGAGGCGCTCGGCATAACAAACACTCAACTCGGCGTGTTGATGAGTGTCTTTGGCGCCACGGCTCTGATCACCTACTTTCCCGGAGGCTGGCTCGCCGACCGTTTCTCCGCTCGCAAGCTGATCACACTCTCTATGGTTGCGACGGGTGTCACAGGTCTGTACTTCGCAACGTTCCCATCCTATCCGATCTCCGTTGCGCTCCACGCCTTCTGGGGTGTGACATGCAGCCTCACGTTCTGGTCTGCGATGATCAAAGCGACGCGGAATTGGGCCCCCCCGGAGCAACAGGGAAGGGCATTTGGCATTCTCGAAAGCGGACGCGGCATCGCCGAAGTGGTCGGATCGACAGCGTTGTTGGCCGTGTTTGCACTGCTGGGTAGCGGAGAGTTCGCCCTGTCCTGGGTTGTTATCGGATTTTCTGCAATCAACATCGCTATCGGCGTGATGGCGTGGTATTCACTCGAGGAAACAGGCCGCGAAGGTCTAGATCCTGTCGAAAAGAGGATAGGGCTCCAGCAGATAGTTACGGTCTTGAAACTGCCGGCCGTTTGGTTGATTTCGATTGTCATTATGGCTGCCTACAGCGCCTACTGGGGATCGTACTACTTCACACCATATGCGACAGATGTCTTTTTGATGAGCGTCGTGTTCGGTGGCGCGATAGGCGTGGGGAAGATGTGGGTGAAACCGTTGGCTGCGCTCGGGGCGGGGTTCCTTGCTGATCGAGCCGGGATTTCAAAGACGGTTGTGTGGTGCTTTGCTGTCGTGATCGTCAGCTTCGGAGTTTTCATCTTTGCGCCGGGCAATTCGAACCTCGTGGCACTTCTGATTGTGAACACAGCGATCGCGTCGGTAGCGATCTTCGCCTTGAGGGGCATCTACTACGCTCTGCTAGAGGAAGGCGCAATACCGCTCGCCGTGACTGGAACAGCGGCCGGAGTGGTTTCGGTTTTCGGCTACACACCTGACGTGTTCATGCCGTTGGTGGGAGGAGCTTTGCTGGATAGATATCCGGGACGGGTAGGATACAACTATCTCTTTCTCGTTATTGTGATATTGAGCGTGCTCGGCCTCTTGTCGGCTCTGGCCATCTATCGCTCCACTTCAAAGAGACCCTATGAGGAGAAGCGCACTTGAGTTTTTCGAATGAAACACCAGCGGCATCGAAGGGATTTCAGTTCTTGAACGTATCTCAAGCTAAATGCCGGAAGATTCATGAGGCCAGCTTGGAGATACTCGAGCGGGTGGGTGCACGGCTTTTTCTCGATGAAGCTGTCGAGCTCCTCGAGAAGGCTGGCGCGGACGTGAGCGACGGCAATCTCGTTCGTATGGGCTCGGGAATGGTTGAGCGCGCACTGGATACCGTACCAAAGAGGGTAGACCTCTTCGATCGGAATGGCAATCTCACCATGCCTCTTGATGGGAGTCGCTCCTTCTACGGTCCCGGTTCCGATTGCCTGAACCTTCTCGATTTTCGAACGGGCAAAAGACGCAAGCCTCTGCTCGAAGATCTCAAGGAAGGTGTTTCTCTGTGTGACGCGCTACCACACATCGACTACTTGATGTCGATGGTGTTGCCCACGGACGTCGATGAGGCATTCGCCGATCGGCATCAGATGGAGGCGATGCTTTGTTACAGTACCAAGCCAATCGTATACGTCACCTATGCACTCGACGGTTGCGTGGATGCGGTAACAATGGCAGAAGCGGTGGTGGGGTCTGCGGAAACTCTCAGTGAAAGGCCGTTTGTCGCTTGCTACATAAATGCTGTCTCAGGGTTGCTGCACAACAAGGAGGCACTGCAGAAGCTGATGTTCCTCGCGGAGAAAAACCTGCCGTCCCTCTACATCCCGTGTTCGACGGCGGGTATGAACAGTCCTGTGACGCCTGCTGGTGCGGTGGCGCTCGACTATGCAGGAGTCTTGCTGGGATTGGTGATATCTCAATTGGTGAGGGAAGGCGCGCCTGTCGTAGTTCCGGGACTTCCGCAGGGTACGTTCGACATGCGGACGATGGTGACTTCCTACTGTGAGCCGGAGCGCATTCTCCCACAAGTCATGGCGCATTTTTACGGACTACCAATGTTTGCAATTGGCGGAGTGTCTGAGTCCAAGCTCGCGGACCCGCAGGCTGCGGCCGAGGCGGCAATGAGTCTCGCCGTCGAGACGTTCTCCGGAAGCCACATGATTCATGACTTGGGGTATCTAGAGTCGGGTCTGACCTTTTCCTTTGAACAACTACTGCTGTGCAACGAGATCGTGAGCTGGCTGAAGGCGTACACAAGCGAGATCGAAGTAAGTGATGAGAGTCTGGCTGTGGATGTTATCGCGCAATTGGGTCCCGAAGGTGACTTTCTCAGCACCGACCACACACTCAGTCACTTCAAGGAGCGCTGGTACCCGAGCTCGTTCGAGAGAGCGACTTACGAGAAATGGGCGAAGAGGGGTGAGAGGTCGTTTTCGAGTCGTGCGCGAGAACAGATAGAGGAGATCCTCGCAGATCACGAGGTCGAGCCGCCGCCGGCCAACTCTTTGAACCAGATCAAGAGCATCGTTTCGCGTTAGCCTTTGCCGAGGTCCAACGCGAAACGAATGGTCGGTACCGATCCCCTTATAGGTCTTTCGGCCCCGGCGTCCTTATGCTTGGCCGTATTGTTCTCCAATCGCTGCTCTTCAGCACCTTTGACGCTTCATCGTAATCAGCCGGATCAACCCAGATCACATAACCAAACCGGCCTGTACCGTCCACAACACCATTGCAGGCGTAGATGTTGAGCCCCGCGTTCGCGAGCTTGAGATGAAAGTCGTACAAGGCACCTATCCGGTCTTCTCCCTGTAGGAGGAACGCTTTTTTGGGTCCGACCAGTTCGATCTCGGCGTCCGCGGCCGCTTCCTTCAGGACCTCCGGCTCCACGGGGAAAAGATCTATCTGACTCCTACCTTCGCCTACCGGGAATGCCGTGAGCGCAAGGAGATTGACCATCTTCTCGCTCAGGAAATCAAGCAGTCTCCTGGCCTCGCCCGGTTTGTCGGCAACGACCGTATAGTAGTATTCGACTTCCTTGACCGACGAGAGCATCTCAGTCCCCCTTTTCTCTCCGCGTAAGTCCTTGCCCTACGAGCTCATTGGTTCGCTCGTCTGCCCACCAAGCCGGGCAAGGATCTTCGAAGTCTTCTTTGGCTCTTCTAGCGTCGCCTTTGCTTCCGTGGGCGCTAATGGCATCACCTTCAGCCCGACCATGAACGCGAACCCGATAATCCCAATGACACCCAACGTCTGCAGCACCTCCAAGAAACTGATGGAGTATTGCATTATGCCCTCGCTCAGGACCGTGCCGGTCACCTCCATGCCCGGAAAGAGATCGGGCGGATGTATCAAACCTGGAATCACGATCAGGAACCGTTCGCAGAGCACGCCAATCACCACCAGAGTTGCAGAGAAACAAATCCATGCTATCGATGTGCCGGTCTTCTTCACGAACAACAGAATGGCCGGGACAATCGATCCAAACCCGATGAGTCCGAACCAGAACAGAATGCTGTGAAAGCCTCCAAAAAGGAAGAACATGCCAGCCTCACGAGACTCCACCAGATAGACACGATGGACGTTCTCGATCAGCAGCATATACAATGTGACTAAGAGGAATATCGCCAGCAGCTTGCGACCTAGCCATATGATGATCTCATCATCCAGCGTACGATTGGTGCCTTTGAACAGGATCACGTTCACGAGAATCATCAATGCGGCCCCAGAGGAGAGAGCTGCGGCAACGAAGCTAGGGGGAAGTAGTGAGGAGTTGTAAAGCTCCCGGGGCACGAATGCGAAGATCGCCCCCGTGCCGGTGTGCGTACCGATTGCCCAGAGGACGACGACTAAGGATATGATCTTGGTCAGCGTGCCTTTTTCCTTCATCAGAGCCCATAAATAGAGGACGCAGATCATGATGTGTCCCGAATACAGGCCGGGGTTGATCGAAAACATCGACTGGGCATTGAAATATGTGAACGGCTTCACGAAAACTCGGTCGATTCTACCCTGGTCTGTAAGAATTGATAGGAGACCAGCAATGAGGAAGAGCATCGCGAGGTAGGCCGCGATTCTGGCGAACGGCTTGTACTGCATTTGCCCAAAGATTCCGTACAAACCAGAGACAACCAGAGATCCGGCAGACAGGCCGATATAGAAGATTGCCATCGAGATCTGGAGACCCCACGGCACTCTGTTGGTCATACCGGACAGATACAACCCGTGCACGTGCATTAGGTATGTGGCGTAAACACCAGCTAATGCACACAGTGCAAGGAGACCCGTTGTCGCTATATATCCCGTCGACCTTCCTTCGATCGGTGCGAATTTGACATCCATCCCGCTACCTCTCAGTCAAGGGGTTTGTAGGCCTAGTGGCCTACAAGCCGGGCCTTATAGGCCTAAGTAGAAGACTTTTGGTTCTGTGCCCCAGTCCTCCCGGATACGTTTCACCGGAGCTTCGGCGACTAATCTGGACACTTCGCTGTTCGAATCGTTCAGGTCCCCAAAAATCAGCGCACCTTGGTTGGCGTTCTGGCACGCTTCCACACACGCGGGCCGCTGGCCCTCATCTATCCGATGCGCGCAGAAGGTGCACGACTCTGCCACACCGTGTGACCTGCGAGGAAACTGCTTGTTTGGCCACTCGGGGTTTTCCAGGTAGTTGAAATACCTGGCGTTGTAAGGACAGGCGATCATGCAGTACCGACAGCCTATGCACCTGTGATGGTCGACTACGACTATCCCATCGTCGCGCTTGTACGTGGCCTGCACCGGACAGACTTGAGCGCACGGTGGGTTGTCGCAGTGGTTGCACATCAACAATACGGGTTTCTCGTGATGATCGTCAGAGTCCTTGGGGCTGATGTTCACCTTCCGGATCCAGTGAATGTCCCAACGTTCGTCGTTGTGAAACGCGACGTTGTTCTCGGTGCGGCAAGCATCCGTACATGCGGAGCAATCCTCGGAGCACCTGCTCAGGTCGATCACCATACCCCACCTGCGCCCCGCCAAAGGTGCATCTGAACTTTGGCCTCCGGCACTGCACGAAGTCAGGAGGGGCAGCCCGAGTACGCCTGAAGTTCCCGCCAGCACCGCGCCGCTCTTTTCTAGGAACTTCCTTCTATCCATCGTGACCCTCGCCTTCTATCTGTACACTGTCTTCGACTGATTCCGGATAGTAGTGGCAGCCAAAACAGTCGACTTTCAGAGTGACGGCGTCGTGGCACTTGTTGCAGAACTGCTCTCGATAAGTATGGCAGTCCCTGCAGCCACTCAGCGTGATTTCTCCTCGGATTCCGCGGCGGATGACATCCTCCCTGGTCTCCTTGAGAAGATCCATGTGATAGAAACGCATGTACTCCGTTTCTCGAACGCACTCACCTCCGTCTGGGACCTCGATGAAATTTTCGCCAGGTGAGCTGCCGCGTGTGAGGACTGGACGCACCATACTGTATGCGAACGGCGCCAGTATGACGATCACGAACACGGTCACCGCGATGCGGTTGTTGTTGATGAACAGGCTGCTGAGTTTCTCCTGCATGGTCACGCTCCTCCCGCCGTTTGCTTTGGCCCGGTGCCGTTCGATTCACGTCCAATGCGTTCGGCGAATACCATTGCGGCAAACCTGTAGAACAAATGCGCGAACTTCGAATAGGGCAGGTATATCAAGAGCGAAAATACGAACACCAGATGGATGAAATAGGCAACGTGTCTGTGTGGCACCATTCGTAGATAATGCAAAGCTTCAGTAGCGAAGCCCGTAAAAACGACTGCGAAAAGTGTCCACAGAAACGCCCAATCGAAGAAGAGGCTGTACCCAGCGTTGGGACGGTCTGTGAGGCGCTCCCAAATCATCAATAAACAGCCTGCCATAACCGCCAAACCTCCGACATTCGCAAGGATCTTCCACGGGCTCCAGAAGCTAAAGGGGTATACGAAGTCGTCGCCTATCAGCGGGTTGATCCTCCAGGTAATTATCCAGAGCGTCACGGCGGTGAGACCCACGAAACCGAACAACAGTAGAAAATGCGCGACGGCACGTGAGTTTCTCGCTCGGCACTTCGTGAAATTGTCGTGGGTGATGATCTTCTTGAGCGTCGCGACGATACTCGGGCCAATTCCCTTCTTAGCTCCGGTATCTCCCCACCAGGCTTCACCGGTGCTCAGTGCCCTCCAAAACCGCGTTACCCCTATCACAATTGCGATCAGCGCGAATAGCCCAAACAGTCCGAAAAACGCATTGAGAAGCCAGTGAGGGAACATTGGAGAATACGAGTAGACGATTTCAGATTCTGTCGGGGCTGCGAATCCGAGCGCATTGCCGATGCTATCTCTCAGCAGTAGTGCCAGCCCCAACAGCACGACTGGTATCCCTAACCGAAGCGGGATGTGCTTTTGTTGGTTCATCAGCCGAGCCAGAAACCTGGGTGTCGCGTAGTGAAGAACACTCTCACGTCGCACCGCCGCCAGCACTTCACCCGGTCGGGCGCCCCGCGGGCATCTGGTCGAGCAGTCATTGCACTGGTGACAGAGCCAGACGTCCGGATCTCTGAGCAACCGATCTCGCATACCCCAGGCCGCCCATACCATTTCTTTGCGGGGAAAGGGGTGTGATTCTGGTGACAGTGGGCAGGTCGCGGCGCAGGTACCGCATTGGAAACACCTCGTGTAATACTCCGCGCCCTGCACGCTCACGGCCCGGATGAAATCGAGATCGGGCTCGATTAGGGTAGCTTTGCCGTTCTTAGTGGGGACAGGATCCGCGTGGGGAGAATCCTGCCCCTTCGCTTTAATATGCTCAGGCGCCGTAGCGTCAGCAGTCTCCACGGTCGTACCTCCTCTGGCTACTCGCAGGAGTGACCAATTAACCCAAACCGCCGTGCCCCGTTACCCGTCAATCACATCCCGTTACATCCCCTTGAACGGGTTCATGCCGATCTCCTCGATGAGCTCCGCAAAGTCCTCGAAGATCTTGGGCAGTTTGTGGTAATCGGATATCTGTATCTCGTGCAGTTCGACCCTCTCAATGTCCATTGCCATCTGTTCGAGTTTTTCCCTGACGTTCTTCTCGCGTACCGATGCCAACTCACTGCCTTTGATGAAGTGACATTGGTAGTCATCTCCGTACTTGCAGCCGAGCAGAATCACGCCATCGAATCCGGTGCTCATTGCATCGGTGACCCACACGGTGTTTATCGACCCCAAACACCGCAGTGGTATGACTCGGATGAAAGCGTTGATCTGCAATCGGTGTTGACCCACCAGGTCCAGGGCAGGGAATGCGTCGTTCTCACATGCGAGGACGAGAATGCGTGGTTTTTCCTCGAACTCGTCTGGAACGTCCACAGCCTTGATCATCTGTCCCACTATGTCGACCGAGTAGTCTTTGAACGACACTATCCGTTCGGGACAGGCGCCCATACATACGCCACATCGCCGACAACGCGTTGCCTGGTAAAGGGGTGTGCCTTGTTCGTCCTCGTTGAGCACGCCGAACGGACACTCCTCCGTACAGCGTTTGCACTTCGTGCATCTCTGAAGGTTGAAGTCTGGGTACGACTGATCTCCCGCGCGCGGATGAACAGCCTCCCCTCTCGAGGTCATCTCAACACATTGAATCGCCTTGAGTGCTGCACCAGTCGCGTCTTCCTTGGTCGCCTTGCCATCCATCGGTTGCCTTGTGGCCCCGGTTGGATAAATGCCTGTCCGCCGACTCTCGTACGGGAAGCAGATGAAGTGCGAATCGGGGAAACCGTACTCGAGGCTGGGCAGGTCGGGTCCCTGTCGGTAGTTCAGGTTGAGAATGCCCGTTCCTTCGTGGTGCTTGAGCCTCTCGACGGTTTCAGCCGCCTCCTGCCGCTTGGTTTCGGAGTCTCCCTCTACAGCGTTTACCTTGGCGTCCTCGAGGAGCCGAATTGCCTCGCCATCGGCGGCGTTCGGCACCATGCCTGACGCGAGAACCACCAGGTCTACATCGACTTGGATCTGTTCGCCGACCATCGTGTTCGAAGCGGTGAGACTGAGTTGTCCGTTCCCGTTCGACGTGATACCTGAGACCTCGCCTCTGGTCAGGAAGATCCCGTGATCTTCCTGAGCCCGGCGGTAGAAGTCTTCGTACTTGCCGGGCGTGCGCATGAACTCGTAGAAGATGTAGGCCTTGGAATCCTCGTCGTTCTCGCGCAGATAAAGCGCCTGTTTGAGTGAAGTGAGGCAGCAGATGGACGAGCAGTAGGAATGGTGTTCCTTGTCTCTCGACCCACCACACTGGATGAACGCGATACTCTTCACCTCTTTGCCATCCGAAGGTCGCGTGATCTTGCCGGCCTCCTTGACCATCTCCTCCAATTCGACATTGCGAATTACATTGTCGAGCTTGCCGTACGGCAGCGAGTCACTGATCTCCTTTGGCTTCCAGCCAGTGGCCTGGATGATCGATCCGACCCTGAATTGACCTCGTACCTCGCCTTCTGGTTCCCCATTTCCAGTTGAGACGAGAGTGACGTCGAACAACCCAGGCGCTCCCACTATCTCACTCGTTCTCGCCGAGGTGTAGACGTGGATTTTCGGATGCGCGTGTACTTCCTCCACCAAAGTGTCGATGCCAGTGTCCTCTAGGTCTCGATACGGTGGCTTTGTGGGAATCGACTTGTGTTGTTTAGCCAACCAGCCGCCCAGCTTGTATGTCTTCTCAACCAGCCTTACTTCGTAACCGGCCTTCGCCGACTCTAGGGCCGCGGTTATCCCAGCAATTCCACCACCTACCACCAGGATCGTCTTATCGATTTCTTCCTCCGGCAGGAACGGCTCCACCGGCTGCATTTTCTGCACTTTTGTGACGTAAATGCGCAGATAATCTTCTGCCATCATCTGCGTGTCTTCATCGTCGGGTGGCAGGCACCACACCACTTGCTCGCGTAGGCCTACCTTTTCCACGATCACGTTTTCGGGAAATACGCCGTCCTTGTACAGCCTGGGTGAAATGCCTGCAATGACAACCTTGGTCAAACCTTCGCTTGCGATGTCCTCGTTGATCGCGTCGAGCGCCGCACCTTCACAAGAATCCACGGTTTTGCAGAACGGTACGCTCAGTTCACCGGTGACGACCTTTTCGAGAGCGTCGATGTCGAGGGCCTCAGCTATTCCGTAACCCGTGCAGATGAATACTCCGATCTTCTCATCCATTGGAGTCGCCTCCCCCGTTCAGGCACTGAATGGCTTTCAGTGCGGCCGCAGTTGCCTCCTTGGTTGATCGCGAGACGTCGCATGGGTGAGTTGCGCATCCAGCAGCGTAAACACCTGCTACCTCAGTTGAGCCATCTATGAAACCGTATTCGTCGTACGTCAGGTCGAAGGGGATCTTCACGTCAGCCGTATTCGGCACGATTCCAGTGGCGAGGATCACCATGTCGAACGTCAGGTTTGGCTTCTCGCCGGCGATCGTATCTTCCACCGCGAGGGTCAGGTCTTTGGTATCTGGATCCTCTGAGATCTCCGCCACCTTGCCCTTGAAAAAGGCGACGTTCTCGTCCTCGAGCATGTTGTAGTAGAACTTCTCCAGTCGGCCGATCGTACGAATGTCGATGTAGAACACCGTGGCTCTCGAGTCTTCGTTCTTCTCTCGGAGATATCTCGCTTGTTTGAGCGATGCGGTGCAGCAGACGGCCGAACAGTAGGGCAGGTGGTTCTCGTCACGGGAGCCCGCGCACTGCACGAATGCCACATTGGTCGCCGGCTTGCCGTCCGATGGTCTTAAGATCTGTCCGCCCGTGGGTCCGCTCGTCGAGTTGAGTCGCTCCATCATAACGTTGGTGATGACGTTTTCGTACGACCCGAAACCGAGAGTGTCTAGTTTAGTGGCATCGTACGGGCGCCAACCGGTCGCAACAATGACCGCCCCAACGTCGACGATGAACTCCTCTTCGGCCATATCGAGGTCGATCGATCCCGGAGGGCAGGTGTCGGTGAGCGTGGCGGCATCAGCATCAGACAACGCCTCTTTGTCGAGCACATGAAGTGCCGGGACCGCCATTTCGTGGGGATAGTAGAGTGCCTTGACCGTTCCAACCCCGAAGTTCAGATCGTCGGGTCTTTCTGAAGTCAGTTGCTCCGCTACTGCTCCATCGAGAGGCGGATTACCTGTCACGTAGCGTGGCCTTACCTTGATGAGTGCCTTAAAATCGCCTGCTGACCCCAGAATCTCTTCGACCGTAGCCAAGGTGTGCACCGTGATCTTGGGGTTCTGCCTGATGCGGCGGGCGTTTATCTCAAAGCCGCAAGTAGGCGGACACATCTTTGGGAAGTAGCGACTCGTTCGCATGACCCGGCCGCCGAGAAATGCTTCTTTCTCTACGAGGATGACGGGATAGCCGACTTCTGCTGCCTCTACAGCGGCTGTCATTCCCGATATCCCCCCTCCAATGACTAGGATGGGCTTTGCCTCAACAGTCATGATTCTCTCTCTCTATTGATGTCGTGATGTCTTTGTTGTCCTCTGAAACCACCTCATACACAGATGGCCTCTCGGACTCGTCGTCGAGCGGGCGTCATACTGCGGCGTCTGGACGGCGGCGGGGCCCAAGAAGGCCACCGACACAATTCATCCGTTTTTTGTGAAAATCGTGTCTGCTCAATAGAAGCTGTGGCGTGGTACAGCTATCCGCAAGAGGCTTTTTGCATGGTCTCGCGCAACCGTGGACCTGGAGCTACCTTTGCACAACATTTTGGTGTTAGGAGCGGCATGGAGAACTTATTCCAGGGCTTTGATACCAGATGTTGAGAAGGCATCAGCTCGTTTGGAAGGTGAATGGGGTATTCCTCGCCATATTGATTTGCGTGCTCGGTATTTCCGGGTACGTGACGAATGTGATGCACGAACGTGCCGCTGTTGAATCGGCGCGGGCCATCTCTCGAGTGAGTTCCGACCTGATACTCCAGAACATCAGGGAAATCATGAGGATGGGTCACCCGGGCGGCCTTTCCGGTCTGATCGACAGGTTCTCCCGGGACAATCCTCTCTACACCGACATCCGCGTGGTTGCGCACGACGGTCGTGTCGTGGCAGCAGTACCTGTTTCCGATACGACGGCTGTCGACTCTCTTTCCTGGCCCTGCAGTGTTTGTCATTCTTTGGCTGAAGTAGTCTACGACTCGACGGTGGAGATCTACGAAGAGATAATCGAACTCGCTAACCGAGAACGAGTTGTATCACTCGTCACACCTGTAATCCGCGAAGAGGGTTGCTCAGGTGCAGAATGCCACGACGCTACTGCGCCGAGTCCCATATTGGGTGTGCTTCAGGCCGATTTCTCACTCAGCAGCGTCGACGACATGGCCATGCAGCGTAACCTTCAGACCATCGTTGCGGTATTGATATCGATCATTCTTGGCACCATTGCCACTTGGTGGATGATGGACCGCTTGGTCGGACAGCGAATCAGGACACTCAGGAAGGGTGCGCAACGCATTTCACAGAAGGATTTTAGCTTCCGTTTCGAAGACGACAGGGGAGACGGAATAGCGGAAGTTGAGGGCGCTTTCGACAACATGACGTCTGAACTCTCCTCAACACTGACTGAACTCACGAGCACGAAGGAATACCTGCAGGGGATAGTCGAAAGCTCAGCCGACATAATCATTACCGTCGATCCGGACGGACTCATCAAGACCTTCAATACCGGGGCCGAGAAGCTACTAGGTTACCGCCGCGACGAGGTGATCGGTGAGAGAGTCGAAATACTATTCGCCGACCCAGGTGAGCGGGACATAGCCATTGCGCATTTGGAACATGACGACCACGTGATCAACTATGAGACTCACTTCAAAACGTGGAACGGCGAAATCCGCAACGTCATCCTCACACTCTCTCGGCTCCGTGCCCCGGACGGAACGCAAATTGGCACGTTTGGGATCAGCAAGGACATTACTGAGGAGAAAGCTCTTCAGCGTCAGCTGCTGCAATCCGAAAGGCTTGCTGCGATCGGCCAGGCCGTAACGGGCATTCAGCATTCGATGAAGAATATGCTCAACGCTCTGAAGGGCGGGTCGTACATGGTGAAAGTCGGCATTGCCAAGGACGACCGCGCACTGCTCGAGGAGGGGTGGGGTATCGTGAAGCAAGGCATCGATAGCATGACAATGCTTTCGAAGAAGATGCTCCTCTATGCCAAGGAGCTGAAGCCCGAGCTCGAAAAGACCGACCTCGAGAAGTTGTTGGAGGCGATCCGCCACGTGGTGAATCAGACGACGCACGACAAAGGAATGGAATTCACAACAGATGTCGACGAAGATCTCCCGGAGGTGCTATGCGATCCAGGCCTGATTCACTCCGTTATAATGGATCTCGTCTCCAACTCAATCGACGCCTGCGCTCAACACTTGTATGAAAACGGCGGACCGGTGATTAGCGTTGCGGTTCGTCATCCGCTACGTTCCGACCATGTGGTGATCGAGGTGAGCGACAACGGTGGCGGTATGACGGAGGATATAATCAAGCATATCTTCACACCGTTTTTCAGCACCAAGAAGAAGCTCGGCACCGGCATGGGTCTGACACTGACCAAGAGAATGGTGTCTGCCCATGGTGGTAAATTGAAAGTGGAATCTGAGCCTGGCGGCGGAACGACTTTCCAGGTATTGCTTCCAATCTACGGGCCCAAAGACTAACCGGATTCGGAGGATCCAAATGCCCAAGAAGGTCCTAGTCATTGACGATGATGAGAACACGGTCAGGTTCTTCTCGTTGGCTCTCAGCGAGAACGGCTAC
The DNA here is from genome assembly GCA_039589395.1 of Gemmatimonadota bacterium. Lineage (GTDB taxonomy): Bacteria > Gemmatimonadota > Gemmatimonadetes > Gemmatimonadales > GWC2-71-9 > JBDGYW01. Next base: position 5,945 of record JBDHHK010000070.1, on the reverse strand, counting down.
GAAGCGATCGGCGCCTATGACGGCAGCGAGGGCCTCGAGAAGGTCAAGGAGGTGCAGCCAGACTGCATCGTGCTGGATGTGATGATGCCCCGAAGGTCGGGATTCGTGTTATTCAAGCAGATCCGCAAGAACCCCCAATTCGAAAACATTCCTGTCATTATGGTAACAGGTGTTGCAGAGGAACTCGAGACGCAAATGGACCACGAAGCCACCGGTGAAGATCGCTTCGATGGGCTCAAGCAGTCTCTAGCTCACGCCATCACCAAGATGAGAGAAGAGGGCTTGGTGAAGCCCGAGAAATTCGTCGACAAACCTGTCGATCCCGAAGATCTCGTGGCAGCGGTGAGGGAGCTAATCGGCGATTAATCCACACCATATAACCGCAGGCGAGTTCAGGCTCGCCCGCGGCTCCATTCTTCAGAGCGTTTCGTCGCTCGCCTACTCAGACGTCAAGCGCGTACTCTCATCTTCAGGATTAAGAGGCTCCAGGCCCAACCGCGCCAACTCGCGATTTACCGCGGCGAGGTCGGTTGCCCACACCTCCGCCAGACGATCGGTGTAACCGCGCAGCCTCTCGACCATGATTTGGAAGATCTCTTCCATGTTGTTTCCAGGGCGACCATCGCCACGCTCCGACATGGAGAGAAGGTTTGCCAGGCGGTTGTTCACCTTTATCGGGAAGTTCAAGGGATCTTGATTACTGCGGTTACGTACCTGGTAGATGTTGGCTTCTACTTCCGAGGCGTTTGTAACTAGCCGGTCGCCGGCATCGGCCAGACGCGAATCGCTGGATTGCTCGAGACGATCCTCGAGCTGGCTCTTCACGCGCCGAATGGCGATGACGGCTGAATTGGCTTCGTGCAACTTGTCTCTGATGCGCTTTCCAAACTCGTATTGCGCCTGGAGGTCGGCGTCCGTGACGTCTGTGATCCAGGGGTTGCGTCTGACCATTACCTCGGTGCTTGCCACGTGACCGTCCGCGGTGAGACGCACGGTGTAGGTACCGGGCGGCACGACCGGAGCCATGGTCCGGACACCCCAGAAGATCATTCCAGGAAAAGTTGCCGCCGGGTCGGTGCGCAGGTCCCAATGGATCCGGTTCATACCCGCCGAATCGGGAAGGGAAGCGCCGGCCCAGCGGTTGCGCTCGGCTGTCGTGTCGGCGGGTTCGAACGTCCTGACCACCTCTCCGCTCGAGTCCAAGATCTCGAGCTTGGACTCTTCCGGCGCTTCGTCCAGCCACCAGGAAAGCGTTACGCCGTTGGCCGACCGGTACGCGACCGGAGGGTCGAACAACGCGATCGACGTGGAGGTGGTGGTTGGTGTTGCCTGTCTGAGCGGCGCGATGTTGTCGAGGATCCAGAAGCCGCGCCCGTGCGCCGAGATGGCCAGCTCGTTTTCCTCGACCACCAGCGACACGATCGGCAGGTCGGGCAACCCCGCGTTCAGATTCTGCCAGTTGGCACCGTCGTCATATGAGATGTATACCCCGTGAGCTGTTCCTGCGTATAGCAGGCCCTCGCGAGTCGGGTCTTCGCGCACCGCATGCACGTATGCGTCCTCGCGAATGCCGCTCACGATCTTGGTCCATGTCGCGCCATAATCGTCTGTTTTCCAGATGTACGGCGAGAAGTCGTTCAAGAGGGGGAGTTTCGCGCACACGTAAGCTCGGCCGGCGTCAAACGCTGACGCGTCTATTAGGCTCACGCGGGCGAAGTCGGGCATTTCAGGCGGCGTCACGTTGGTCCATGTCGCGCCGCCGTCTCGAGTTACATGCACGAGTCCGTCATCGGATCCTGTCCAGATGACGTTCACGTCCACTTTGCCGGGACCCACGGCGAAGATCGTTGCATATGCTTCCGGGCCATTCATGTCGCCCGTGATCGGCCCGCCCGAGTGCCCGAGTGTGGTCGGGTCGGCGCGAGTGAGGTCGCCGCTCAATCTGTCCCAAGTCTTGCCGCCGTCGGTCGTCCGCCAGAGCCGCTGGGACGAAACGTAAAGCGTGTTCGGATCGATCGGCGAAAAGACGATCGGAAAGGTCCACTGCCACCGCTCCACCATGTCAATTGCCGGTTCTCCCGAGTAGAACCAGGGGTACGGGTTGACCTCGCGAGAGATGCCGAGCCGGCGGTTGAATCTGTCGAGGTAGCGCCCATTGTTCGTACCCGAGAAGAAAATGTCGATGTCTTTCGGATCGGGCGCGATGTAGCCCGGTTCGCCTCCGCCCGCTCGGTAGGCCACGTTCATCGAACCCTCTGTGATGGAGTGAGGTGGCTGGCCGAATCCTCTACCGCCGCCTCCGAATCCGAGCCGACTCGCATTCCACGCCGATGGCAGGCAGAGTGTGCTGTTGTCCTGCTGTGAACCGCACACGTGGAAGGGAATGTGTGCGGTGGTGACAACATGGTACATCTGCGCGGTGGAAAACTCCTGATCGGTCCAACTTCCACCGGTATCGAAGCTCACTGCTCCGCCACCGTCGTTCGCGACAACCAGGTGTGCCGGATCGTCCGGATCGATCCAAAGATCGTGGTAGTCGCCGTGGGTGCCGTTGTTGATCGACTCGGTGCTGTCGCCGCCGTTAGTGGACCGGAAGTGCGTCGTGTTCTGGAGATAGACCACGTCTTCGTCCTGATGGTCGGCAAATACGTGCGTGTAATAGAAGGCCCGCTGCCGGATGGCGCGGTTGTCGTTCACGAGGTCCCAGGTCTCACCTGCGTCATTGCTTTGGAACAGTCCGCCGTTCTCGTGCTCAAAGAGTGAGTACACCCTGTTGGAGTTGGCGCTCGACACCGCGAGGCCGATTCGGCCCACCACACCCTCGGCGGGCATTCCGGGGTTACGGGTGATTTCGGTCCAGGTATCCCCACCGTCTACCGTCTTGAACATGCCGCTTCCAGGGCCGCCCGAAGACATCGTGTACTCCTTGCGGAATGCTTCCCAGAGCGATGCGTATACCACGTCGGGGTTATTCCGATCGATAACGATGTCGATTGCTCCGGTACGCACATCACGGTACAAGATCTTCTCCCACGTGTCGCCACCGTCAGTGCTCCGGAACACGCCGCGCTCTTCGCTAGGCGCGCCATACTTGCCGAACGATGCCACGTAGACGATTTCTGGGTTGGTTGGGTGAACGCGGATCTTGGAGATGCCGTGCGATTCGCGGAATCCGACGTGTTCCCACGTCTCGCCCGCGTCGCGGGTCCGATATACGCCGTCACCCGGGATTATGTTGCCGCGTATGCACGTCTCGCCCATGCCGATGAAAACCAGGTCGGGGTTGGTCTCGCTCACGGCCACCGCGCCCACAGAGGCTGACGTAACTTTGAAGTCTGTGACCGGCACCCAGTTCTCGCCGCCGTCAGTGGTCTTCCATAGCCCGCCTCCCACGGCTCCGAAATACGCCTCGTTTGGTCTTCCGACCACTCCTGACGCCGCAATCGAACGGCCGCCCCTATCGGGACCGATATTGCGCCACTTGTAACCGGCCAAGAATGCCGAGTCGAGGACGATAGCCCCACCGGCATGCTGGGCAACCGCGGTATCGGCAAGGAAGGTGACTGTTACGAGAACGGACGTTAAAACGACAACGTGCAAGAATCGCTTCAGGTGCATGACTTTTGCTCCCGTGAAGGTGAACCGAACAAATCCAACCAAGTATGCAGGGTGATCCAGAGGCAGTCTAGGGTTGGGGTAGCCGGCTGAAAACCGCGAAGGCTCGACATCGGCCCGATTCCGAGTACCTTCGGCTCTTCAGGATTCGCATACAATCCGCGTATCAGCGGCAAAAACAGACACGGCTTGATCAATCGGAGAGAATACGATGAGTCTACGAGTGCTAAAGGGAGCTTTGGTCGGCGTAGCGCTAATTGCCTTGGCTTTTTCCGGATGTAATCAGTCCTATCCGGCGATCGATTCGATCACCGAAGACGATCTGGTGCGAGATGTCACCGCGTTGGCCCACGACGACTTTCGGGGCAGGGAAGCGGGAACGGTGGACGAACTGCGTGCGGCCGCGTGGCTGGCAGAACGAGCGCGTGAGGTAGGTCTCCAGCCAGCAGGAGAGGATGACAGCTATTGGCAGTTCTACGATATGCGCACGGTTCGGCTGTCGCCTACGAGCCGGATCTCGATCGGTGGAAGATCTTTCGAAATCGGCGACGACATACTTGTCGAATCGCCCGTGGAGACTTCAGCTAATGGTTCGCTGGTATGGGTAGGCAGCACACCTTCGGAGCGGATTGCGGATGCGCGAGTGAGGGGACGCCCTGTTGCGACGATGATGCTGCCTCCGTCGAACCCGCCAACGCCCGGGATGTCTCTTTCGGAGTACCGCTACGCGAGGTCCGCAATCCGCGAGCGAACGCGCGCACTGCTCGACAAGGGCGCCACCGCGGTCGTTCTAGTGTCGGATTCAATAGCCGACGTGGCGTTTGCCATGAACGCAGCCGGGCCGCAAAAGGGCCGCACGCGTTTCGATACCGAAGCGATGCAGGTACGTCCGACTGACCAGCCACCGGTTCTCTGGTTGCCTGCGAACAGCCGCCAATATGTATCACAGGGCCAAAGGCTGAGAGCCGACCTCACGGTCGAGAGCTTCGTGTATCCCTCGGCGAGTATTGTGGCGGTGGCTCCCGGCACCGATAGCGAACTGGTAGACGAGTACGTCCTGTTCAGTGCGCACCACGATCATCTGGGTGTTGGCGCGCCGGTCGACGGTGACTCGATTTACAACGGAGCCGACGACAATGTGTCGGCGTGTGCCGCACTGCTGGCCATCGGCCGCGCATTCGTGAAAAAACCCGGACGCAGGAGCGCGCTGTTCGTATTCCATGGGGCGGAAGAGCGCGGCTTTGGTGGATCGTATACCTTCTCGCTCAACCCTACGGTTCCGGAAGGATCTATCGTGGCCGTTCTGAACGTGGACATGATTGCCCGCAACCACCCGGACACGGCTGCGCTGTTGGGCACGGTATCCCCGCACAAGAACTCCACCGAGTTGGTGGAAACGGCATTCGCAGCCAACGAAGCCGTGGCGGGCTTCGAACTCGATCTGTCGTGGGACGAGCACGGCCACCCCGAGAACTTCTTCTTCCGAAGCGACCACAGGCCGTATGCCGAAATCGGCATCCCGGTGCTCTTCTACACGAGCATGCTCCATCCCACCTATCACACGCCGAATGATGAGACGGAGCTACTGGATTTCGATAAGCTCTATCGCTTTACGAGGTGGATATACGCCACGGGTTGGGACGTCGCGCAGGCGGATGAGCGCCCGTCCATAGACGAGGGCTGGACCTACTCTCGGTAATGTCGCCGGCCGGGGGGCGGTGTTGAGCCTCTTACCTCAGCGCCGCCTCGGCGCGGGCAAGCAAAGCGCCCGACGACGACGCCACCTCATCGAAGAACCCCAAAAACTGCGCCGACTCTTCGGTGTCGAACTCGGCGAGGTTCATAGCCCACCTATAGCCAATCGGCTGATACCACAGCTCGGCAACGACGGTGTACGGTGCTCGTGCGTTGGCCACGTTCACGGAGTAGCGAACCACGTCCGATCCGCCTACGAAATCGGCATCACCTTCGGCAGCACCATGAACGGCCACGTCTGAGCTTGCCGTGATCTTGTCGAACCCGGTCGGCAGCAGCCTGTTGTCTTTCACGTAGCGGGCGCCCCAGAGCAGACCTGTAGTCACGTTACCGGCATAGTCCAGCATGATGTCTTCGTAAACCTGGACCTGATCCGCACTCGAAACTCGGTCGTAATGTGGCTCGAATCGGCTCCCGTCAAGATCGTTGTCATTGCCCTCAATAGACCCGTCGGGCTGAAACGCGCCGGACTCCAAGAGCGTCCGGCCCGAGTTGTCGGTGACGGTCACGTGCAGCCAGGCACGCCGGGATGGATACGCCGAGGGAAGTTTATGGCCCGCCAGATTGGTGACGGT
>JBDHHK010000069.1:0-20267 GCA_039589395.1 Gemmatimonadota bacterium | reverse complement strand
GGCCAGGACAGGGAGAACCTTGGTGAAGATCAGGAACAGTGTAAAGAACAGTCCGAAGCTCCCGATCGTGATCCCAACCTCGACCATACTCGGCACGTAGGTACCCCACGAGTACGGGTCGTATTCCTTGGAGAGCGAGGTAACGATGATCACGAACCGTTCCAGCCACATGCCGATGTTCACGAAGATCGACAATACAAACAGGAACGGAATGTTTCTACGAAGTTTTTTGACAAAGAGAGCAAGAGGCAACAGAACGTTGCTAAAAACCATCAACGCGTACAGGGCCCAGTAATCCCCGAGTAGACGGTAAGTGAAGTGCGCTATCTCGAATGTGTGGCCGCTATAGAACGCCAGCGCAAACTCGACGGCGTAAGCGTAACCAACGATGAGCGACGTGAACAGGAGAATCTTGGCGAGGCTCTCGAAGTGACCGATGTTGATATGATCTTCGAGCTTCAAGATCTTCCGCATCGGGATCATCAGCGTGAGCACCATCGCCGTCCCGGAGAAGATGGCGCCTGCCACAAAATAGGGAGCGAAGATGGTGGTGTGCCAACCAGGCACGATGCTCATCGCGAAGTCCCAGGAAACGACTGAGTGCACCGAGATCACCAGAGGGGTCGCCAGAGCGGCCAGGAAAATGTACAGCTGATTGTAGTGGATCCACTGCTTCGCACTACCAATCCAGCCCAACGAAAAAGCCGCGTAAATCTTCTTTCTGATACCTTCGGCGCGGCCGCGTACAACGGCTAGGTCGGGCACGAGGCCGACGAAGAAGAATACCGCACTCACCGTGAGGTAGGTGCTGACCGCAAACACGTCCCATACGAGTGGTGAGCGGAAATTCACCCAGAGTTCACGTTGGTTCGGGTACGGAAACAGCCAATAGGCGAACCAGGACCGACCCAGGTGAATCAGCGGGAACAGCCCGGCTGTCATGACCGCAAAGATCGTCATCGCTTCCGCGGAACGATTGAACCTGCTCCTAAACTTGGCTCGAAACAGGAACAGCACCGCCGAAATCAGCGTGCCGGAGTGTGCGATACCGACCCAGAAAACGAAGTCCGTAATGTACACGCCCCACCCAACCGGGTGCCGTATTCCAGCCACACCCATCCCGAACAACATCTGGTATCCCCAGAGCCCCATGCCTACGACAAAACAGGTTGCCGACACCGCTAGCGCGATGAGATACCCAATGCTGGGTTTGCCCATCGCTGCGAGAACGTCGATCTCGAGCTTCTCGAAATAGGCTCTGGGGCTACTCATGCCCGGTGTCCCCGCGATTGTCCTGGCGGAGGTAGTACACCGCGGGCTCCGTTCCCAATCCTTCTAGAATACGGTGAACGTTTTCCGAGTGTGCCCACCTGTACACCTCAGAGTTCTCATCGAGCAGGTTTCCGAACACGATCGCACCAGATGGACATGACTGTGCACACGCCGTGGTGAACTCGCCATCGAGCACGATTCGATCTTCGTCCTTTGCGTGGTCTTTGGCTTCGCGAATGCGCTGCACGCAGAAGGTGCATTTTTCCATCACGCCCTTTGGTCGCACCGACACATCGGGGTTCACGAGCAAATCCATAGGCTCGGGTCGCTGTCCGGCGAACCAGTTGAATCGGCGGGCCTTATAGGGACAGTTGTTTGCGCAATACCGCGTACCTACGCAGCGATTGTAAACCTGCGCGTTCAGCCCATCCGGGTTGTGATAGGTCGCGTATACCGGACAAACCGTCTCGCATGGTGCGTTGCCACACTGCTGGCACATAACCGGCATAAACTCGATCGGCCGATCGCCGTCGAGGTATGGCTGTATGCGAATCCACGACATCTCCCGGCCTTTTCGGTGCTCGTCCGGCCCCGCGATGGAGATGTTGTTTTCCACGTAGCACGCGGCGACACACGCAGAGCATCCCGTGCACTTGTCGAGATCGATTGCCATCGCCCAGCGGTACGTCTCGTGTTCAGGTGTCGGGTAGAGCCGGCGTGGCTCATGGCCTGGCTCGTGCGCTTCGACTCCGGGAGGATGATGCACATCGTTGGGCAGTACACCCCTGCCCGATGCATCCATCGACCCAGATAGAACCGTCAATACCGCAGAGTCGCGCACGCGGCCTAGTTCGACTCCACCGATGCAGCGGATCAGTTCGCCCGTATTGGCGTCGATCGGTAACGCCGCGGTCGCCGCGTGCTCCATACCAAGGGAGAGAACCGCGAAGTCGAAGGCCGGGTGGACTCGCACTGGGAAGAAGTCCTCACTCCCTAGGGCACTGACCTGTACCACATGGCCTTCCTCGACGGACTGCATCATCGCGTCATCTTCCGAGATACTCAACGCCCCACCGTAGCTAACTGCCGTAAGTGGATCGGGGATCTCGTTCAGCAACGAGATCACCTGGCTGCGGCCGTCGAAGAAACGCACCGACGGAGAGAAGGCCAGCACCGGCTCCTCGAGGGTGTCGGGCGTCCAGGAGCTGGCCAGCCTGTCGGCCGTCGGCGCAGCTCTCAGCCTAGTGCTTACGGGTCGTGTCGGCCTCTCCAGGAAGGGCTGTTCTTCTACGTCGGCACCAGCGGCCTGCCACTGCGTCGCTACGTAATCTTCCCAGTTTCCTGGCGCCGCCATCAGGTGGAGCAGTATGTCACCTTCCGCAACCGTATCAAACAGCGGTGTGAAGGCCGGCCGGACGACGCTGGTGAGGCCTCGGTACGTTTCCACATCGCCCCAAGATTCCAGGCTATGCGAAATCGGCAGCAGGAGATCGCATGCCTCAGTCGGCGGATATAGGAAGTCGGTCAGACCGACTGTGAGTACAGCCGAGCCGGCAACTTCCTGCAGGCCGGCGACCGGAGCAAGCGTATGGAGCCTCGATAGGAAACAAACGCCCACGTTAGCGCTGGCCAGGTCTACTACCCGATCAACGAGTTCCCCCGGAGTCCCGACGCTATCGTAGTTCTCCGCCTCACCGAAATCGACCAGATTCCCGATCGCTCCGGAAGACTCCTGCAGCAAGCCTGCCAACAGCGCCGTGGGCAAGCCACCGGCATGAGCTGTCGAGACTCCGCCCGCAATCACTAGCGGATGCTCTGCGGCATCCCAGGCTGCAACCAAACCCTGGAGCTGCTCCGGGGTTACGCCGGTCCGTGCGAATGCCTGCTCTATCGTGACGTCGGGGACCGCATCCAGTACGCGAGCTGGCAGCGGCGAGCGCGGTTGAGCTGATTTCAGCAAGTACGCGAGTAACCACTGCTCGGAGCCGGCGTGCAAATGGATCCTGTGGCCGGCGTTTGTCCCGGTCATCGTCAGCTGCGGCTCCAGATGATACCAATCGAGGTGGTGCTCGAGGCCTTCGGAAACATGCCGGGCAAACCGAACGGGGCTGATGAAGCTCTCGAACAGATCGGCACCTACCGTTACCAGTAGATCGGCTTCCTCCACGTGGTATGCAGGTACCTCTCTACGCCCGAATAGAACGTCGTACGCTTCCCTCAGAGCTCCGTAGCTGAACAGTTCCAGGTCAGGGAGTCTCTCGACATTCAAGGAAGCAGCGAACTCATCAAGAAGTTGAGCGAGCGAACCAGTGGTTCTGCTGGACAAATACACGTTGCGGCTGCCGCCCCGCGACTCTACCAACGCATTGCTGATTCTGTCGAGTGCCGCGTTCCACGAGATCGGCTCCCAGCTTCCGTCAGCCCCGCGCGCCAGAGGTTCCCTGAGCCTTTCCTGGTGGTAAAGTCTACCGAGCGATGCTTGCCCTCGCATGCATAACCCACCTCTGTTGATTGGATGGTCGGGATCGCCCTCGAGCTTCACCGGACGTCCTTCTCGACCCTTCACCAATACGCCGCATCCAGCTGGGCATTCGGTACAAGTCGTTTGGTGAACCACCCACATGTCGGCGGGATCTTGCTGTTTGGGTCTCAGAAGATTTTCGAAGAGCCGTTCCTGCGCATCCGCCAAGCTGCCCGATCCGGCCAGGGCACCAGGGGTCACACCAAGGAACTTCACGAAGTCTCTTCGCTTCACCCGATCTCCATCATCACTTGTGACATGTCCAACAATCAGTTGGTGCGCCGTTTGCCCTGTGGCAATTCACACACATTCCCATATCGAACGACCGCACCTGTCGCACGGGTAGCTGCACAGTCACATCACTGTGACAGGCCGTGCATTCAATCTCAGCTTTTATGTGGCGTTTGTGAGTGAAGTACACGTGCCACGGCACAGAGTGGACCTTTATCCACTCCACCGGCCTACCCTCGTTGTGAAGCCTGGTAAGTCTTTGGATGTCGGGTCGGTCGGTCGCAGTGAACTCATGACAAACCATACAGACGTCGGTGCTCGGGATTCCGGGGAACCGTGACACCTCGACCGTCTGATGGCAGTGAGTGCAATCCAACGCCAAATCAGCCGCGTGGATCTGATGGCTGAAGGCGATCGGTTGGTCCGGTCCGACACCCCCATCCGACCGAAGTGCCAGTAGCACAACCAACCCAACGGCGGCGGCACCTACATAACCGAAGAGGACGGCATAAGGGATCAATCGCAATACCTTCATCGATCTCTCCCGCCAGCCGAGTGCTCTCCCGCCTCTCCCGCTCCTCCCTCTTCTCCCGCTTCTCCACCCACCGGCTCACCCGTAAACTGGCTCAGGAGATAAGCAGCCACCGCCCTCGCCTCTGCCCGTCTCAGCCCCTGATTCGGCATCGCGGGATAATCCGTGTTTACTCTACTCGGATTCAGGATAAACTCGGTCATCCCCTCTAGGTCATCCACGTACTTCGGAAGCACTTCGTTGTAGGGCGGTCCAACCAAACGAGCATCGAAAGCATGACACGCAGAGCAGACGCGGCTGAAGAGCTGCTCACCTGCGTCTGCGGGGAGTTCCGAGGCCGACGCGTAGAGTTCCATACGCTCCGCTATCACCGCGGCACGAATCTCTTCCACTCGTCTGTGGGTTGCCTGTTCGTGCTCTCTATTGCCGACCGATATTTGTTTCTGCTGTCTTCCGGCAAATAGGCCCAAAAACACCAGGGAAAGCACGAACGCAGGCCATGCGTACCTGGTGTGCTGCTTCATCACCATGCTGACTACCATCACACCCAGCACGAGCAGCACCGCCAGCATCCAAAACGCCAACCCAAACACATCCGTTCTCAGGGTGAAGAACTGAGCGGTGGCGAAATCCACGACCAACAGCGCCGGGATCGGAACAATGCCGAAGATCAGGAGGCCGTAAGCCAAGCGCATAACCAATGGCAGTTCTGCGCTCGGTGTCAGCACCTCACGTTCGCGCCAATGGAAAAACGCGACCAGCGTGGCGGCTCCCGTGAACAGGAGTGAGCCCGCTAGGAAGATCTTGAAGTGAACGATGGGTTGGTAAGAATGGAAGAACGGAACTGGTAGCTCTACTAGCTCCCATCGTTCGGGAACCGCTAACAGAGTCACCGTAGCGATGAAGTGGAACATGCCGCCCATCAATAGCATCGCACCCAAACCACCGGCAGCCACCATCAGCGTCTTGCGGTATACGAGCAGCAATACGATGCCCGCCAAAAGCAGCCCCGAAATCCGAAGGAGATAGGCACCGATGGGAATCGGCTGATCGAACAGGTACTGGCTGTAGAGAAACAGCATAGAGATGAGCGGCAGCAGGCCAAATATGAGCCATGCAGCAGGATGCCTCATCCCCAAATCGATCAGATCTCTCGAAAGTCCCTCTGATTTTCCAGCGAGCCGGAAGGCCACCGAGGCTATCGCGGACACGATCAGCAAACCCATGAACGGCAAGAAGAACATCTGCATGAGCAGGATCAGTGGCTTGATCAGAGGCCACTGCTCGGCCGTCGGTAAATGGATCAGCGAATCAAGTATGCCCATAAAGTCCTAGAGTCCACTCTCCACGATCAGGAGAATCATTGTAGCGAGCACGAACATGTTGACACTGGTGAAACCCACTCGGTACCGAATTGGACGGCGTACAGTCCTAAGCAACACTCCACCCAGCAGAGCGGCGAAACCGCAAAGAACCAAGTAAAGCACTCCGCTGTTGAGGAGCCCAAACAAGGGAAGGCTCAGCGTCGCAACAGCCGTACACGCTATCCAAATCAAACCCACTCTGTACAAACGATCTCCACCCATCCTCTCCACAACATTGGGATAACCAGCATCTCGGTAGTCGGCGGGGTAGTTGAGGCTCAATAGCCAGAAATGCGGCACCTGCCAAAGGAAAAACACCATCGCTATCGCGAGCAAAGCAGGCGATTGTGGCGCTCCCCCCGCCGCCACCCATCCGATCGCGGGCCCCAGCGCTCCGATAACCGCCCCAGGCACCGCAGCAAATGCCGTCCACCTCTTCATCCATGTATAAAGACCGTTGTATAGGACGACCGCGCTAATACCAAACAACGTAGCCCAAGCACCGCAGCAGGCGGCGAGCAGCGCGATGGCAACCACGATCAGCGCAAACGCGACTGCAAGTGCCTGGTTGGGCGCGATGACTCCTGTTGGGATAGGACGGTTTCTGGTACGGCTCATCTGTCCGTCCCGATCCCGTTCTTGCCATTGGTTGAGTGCCGAGCTTCCTGCGGCGAGCAGTACGCAAGCCAAGGATGGCAGTAAGATTTCCCAGCCGAGTCTATACGCAGCGGCCGCATGTCCGGTCGCTGCCGAAAGCGCAACGAAGAGGCTGAGCCGCAGCCGAAAGAGCCGCGCGAGAGCTTGGACGGTCGCGATGCCTGTCACTGCACTCCCTCTCCTCCCTCTCCTCCCGCTTCTCCCACTTCTCCCGCTAACGATTTTATGTACTCCACCAACTCCTGCACTTCCTCTTCAGAAAGGTCAACCGGTGGAGGCATATTCGGCGGGTAATCGACAACCTGGTCAGCGTGCGGATCCAAAATGGCTCGCCTCAGATACTCCTCGTCGGCAACCACTTCACGGCGGCTTCCATCACGAAAAACAGTGCGAGTCGATCCGTAGAGCCCTCTGAATGTCGGACCGGTGTCATAGGTTCCATCCATACTGTGGCACGACAGGCATCCGACCCGATCCATGAGAACGACTGCTCCGGGTCCGGCCTCTTCGGCTTCTTCCTGCTCGAGCCAGACTCGAAACTCGGCGTCCTCCAAAACCACGACCTCTGTCATCATGTAGGAGTGACTCTGACCGCAGTACTCGGCGCAGAAAACGTTTGCTGAGCCCGTGCTGCGCGGTTTGAACCAGAGGTAATTCTCGCGCCCGGGTATCACGTCTTCCTTCACGCGGAACGCCGGAATGAAGAAGCTGTGGTTCACATCGACGGAGTGCAGTACCAGCTTCACGGCTTGATGAACCGGTACGTACAGCTTGTCGGTTTCCTTGCCGTTCTCATATCGGAATGACCAATCCCACATACGACCGGTGACTTGAACCACCATCGCGTCTTCCGGTACGTCGCGAAGCGCCCTGAACCCCGCAAAACCGAACCAGAACATGGGGATCACCAAGATTACTGGCACAACCGTCCATATGACTTCTAAGGTGACAGATCCTTCAATCTGTACCGCCTCCGGATGTTTTGAACGCCGGTACTTGACCGCGAAGTAGATCATCAGTCCGGTGATCAACACCAGGAAGAACACCGACACCGCGAGGAAGAACAGGAAGATGTTGTCGATCGTTCCGGTAAGCGTAGATGAAGTTCCGTACATCAGGTCACCTCAGCGGAACGAGACGTCTGCAAAGGTCAGTGCCATGATCACAGCCAGAGTCAGCATGGCTACGGTCAGAGCTAGCTTGAACAAACCGCTCTCATACCGCAGATGCATAAAGTAGAAAAGCACAAGCGTGCCCTTAATGGCGGCGATGAATATAGCGGCGAAAGTACTCCACCCTCCGACCTGCAAGCCCGCAACCATGATGGTCACGCCTGTGAACAGCACCAAGGCGAACCAAACCATCAGGTACTTCGAATAGGGGATGCGCGTGTGTTCTTCCATTCCGATTTCTCCCTAGGTTATCAGATAGAGGAACGGGAAGAGGAAGATCCAAATCACATCCACTAGGTGCCAGTACAGGCCGGCGTTCTCGAGTCTCGTAACCTCCTTGTCCAGCATTTCTTCGTTCTTCGAATAGGTGAGTGATACTTCGACGCCGTCGACGTCGGCGTCGGCGGTGCCGTCCCATAGCTTGCGGCCGTCGCCGGACGCGAGCGAGAGCGCAACGTTGCCAGGCGCCGGCAGGCGAACGGTCATACGAGGCTTCCGCGCCAATCGATACAGCATCACGGCAAGCACGCCAAGCCCCACAATCACGTGCAGGGCGTGAAGCCCTGTCATCCCGAAATACAGGCCGTAAAACATGTTCTCGCCCGCGGTGTGCTCCATCAGCTCTTCGGAGCCGGGGAACAGGCCGTGTCCGATCTTGTCGCCCCACTCGAAGATCTTGACCACCAGGAACGATAGGCCGAGCGCAATCGTTGCCCCGAGCATCACGACTGCACCCTTGCGATCGCCGCGCACGAGCTTGGCGATGGACAAGACCATCGTGAGACTACTCGTTAGCAGGATGATCGTGTTTATGGCGCCGACCAGCGTGTGAAGTGTGGTCGCACCGTAATGGAAGTCTTCTGGGAACTGATATCGGTAGACCGCGTAGAGCAGAAAGATGCCCGCAAAAAGCAGTATTTCGGTCAGGAGGAACAGCCACATGCCAAACCGCGAGCCCTCGGGATCGTGGTGTTCCTCAATATGAGGAATTGCCACGGCCGTCACGGTGTTTTACCTCCGGGACGATGGTACGGTCCGGCTTCGATCACCGGCAGCTCAACGAAATTCTCGTGTGGTGGTGGTGACGGGATTTTCCATTCCAGTGTCGTACCACCCCAAGGATCGGCAGGCGCCGGCTCCCCCTTTATCACGGCCTTGAGCACGGTGTGAGCTACGATCAGCAGCCCGGCAACTAGAATCCACGACCCAACCGTGGCGATCACGTGACCGGTGGTGAATTCGGGAACGTAGTCATAATAACGCCGCGGCATGCCTTGCCAGCCAAGTATGAGCATCGTGAAATACAGCAGATTGAAACCTACGAACATGAAGCCAAAACCGATGTAGAGCGGCTTCCTGGGAATCATCCTGCCGAACATCTTCGGGAACCAATAGAGTACCGCCGCGATCAAGCCGAACCCCGTGCCACCGAACATCACATAGTGGAAGTGCCCCACGATGAAGTACGTGTCGTGCACGTGGATGTTGACGGCCAGAGCCGACTGCATCATCCCGGTGAGTCCACCGATCGAAAACAGGAATATGAATCCGAATACGAACAGCAGGGCCGGTTCCATCTGGACCGAACCCTTGTAGAGGGTCGCTACCCAGTTGAACACCTTTATGGCGCTTGGAATCGCAACCAAGAAGGTCAGCAGGGAGAATATCCAGCGAGAGGTGTCACCCATCCCGCTGGTGAACATATGATGTCCCCAAACGAGGTACCCGAGAAACGCAATGGCGAGGCTCGACATGGCAATCGCACGGTAGCCGAAAATCGTTTTGTGCGAAAACGTTGGGATTATCTCGGAAACAACACCCATAGCCGGCAGGATCATGATGTACACAGCCGGGTGGGAGTAAATCCAGAACAGATGCTGGTATAGAATTGGATCGCCGCCGCGCGCCGGGTCGAACAGTCCGAGGTTGAACATCCGCTCCAGCATGACGAGGATCAATGTCACCGCTATGATCGGCGTCGCCAGCAGCTGAATCCAAGCAGTCGCGTACAGAGACCATACGTTGAGCGGCATTCTGAACCACGTCATTCCCTTCGTGCGCATGCGGTGCACGGTGGTCACGAAGTTCAGGCCGGTCAAAATCGATGAGAACCCTAAGACAAACGCGGCGAACACCGCCACCGTCACGTTCGTGGTAGTACGAACGGCGTAAGGCACGTAGAAGGTCCAACCGGTATCAGGTGCGCCGCCACCTGCAAAGAGCGAAACCACCGCCAGGATCGCACCGACTACATAGCAGTACCACGACAGCAGATTGATCCGCGGGAAAAACACGTCTCGCGCACCGATTTGTATCGGAAGGAAAAAGTTACCGAATATCGCAGGAAGTCCCGGGATGATAAACAAGAAGATCATTATCACCCCATGCACCGTGAACAACGAGTTATAGGTGTCGGGGCCGATGATCGTCTTTCCGGGTGCGATCAACTCCAGA
Source organism: Gemmatimonadota bacterium (assembly GCA_039589395.1). Classification (GTDB taxonomy): domain Bacteria; phylum Gemmatimonadota; class Gemmatimonadetes; order Gemmatimonadales; family GWC2-71-9; genus JBDGYW01. Next base: position 10,064 of record JBDHHK010000069.1, on the reverse strand, counting down.
CGCATCGTAATCCCGAGCAACACGCCGATAGCGAAGAAGCTCATGATGGTGACGAGATACAGAATGCCGATGCGCTTGTGGTCGACCGTGAAGATCCACGACTTGAGCCACGGCCAGAACCCGGCTCCCTTACCGGCATCCAGATAGCTCACGACACCTCCCGGTGCATCATGGCTCATGTGGCTTCCTGCAACTTATGGCTTCTGCGACTGGAGATCACCAACCAAGCGACTAGAATCACCGCAAAGAACATGATTACAGAGCCCACGACTCTGAGGAAATTGAAGACGTAAGTCTGGCCTTCCGAATCGTAGCTGAAGCAATAAAGCAGCACCCGATTGATGGTCGGTCCGACTTTGCCCGCAGCCGCCTCGACGAGCGCCATCTTGAGGTCGAAGGGCAGGAAGGTGATGCCGTACAGGTAGCGAGCCACCTGACCCTCGGCGGAAAGCACAGTGAGGGCACCGGCATGATTGTATTGATCCGCACCCACCTTCGCGTATCTGAATCCCACAGCATCTGTTAAAGCTGCCGCGGTGGCAGAGTCGGCGGTCGTGAACGCCCAACTGTCGCCGGGCCATTCACCGTGGTACATCCCTTGGAGATGCATCATAGTGTGGTGGGCGTCTTCCGGCCCCTCATCTGGATTGAAGGACACCGTGAGAATCTTGTAGTCCTCTCCAGACTCGAGACTCATTTTGCTTATGGCGTCCGAAAGTCCCATCAGCAGCGGGGAACAGATGTCCGGGCACCTGTAGTAGACGAGAGCCAGGACGGTCGGACGATCAACGAAGTCCGCTAGTCGAATCGTGTCTCCGCCGTGATTCACTACGGTTAGATCGAGAGAAATCAAGTCCCCGAGCTTTTCGTCAATCCCAACTTCCATCGCGCCGGTTTGCGCTCTCGCAACACTCGGTATGGCGAAGCTCGCGAGAATCAGCATCAGCGTGGCGCCTAGGCGGAGTGGCATTCTCTTAGAGGTCAAGGCCGCACGCTCCTCCTGCTCAAAAGTCTTACCAGCCGTCGAGGGATCAATGAAAATGGAGTTGTGATACATATCCTGTCAAATGGGGATTTTGTGCCACGGGAGTGGCCGCCAAGTCGGACACAAATACCAGTTAATCGTTCATGGCAGATGTGCGAAATGAGCCTCTCAACCATTGCGCACTCCGACCCGTCTAACGGTACAAATCACTCAAACACGGAAGATCTCTATGAACCGCGTTGCTCGGTTTGTATCGGTTGGTTTGTGTCTGGGGTTCACTATCGTGTTTTGCACGACTGAACGAGGTGAGCGTACAGACGGTGAATGGGAATCCTTGTCGACACTATCGGCAACACCGTCTGGGCGGTCACGAGAGATGATCTGGATGTGGCAAGGGTGGTGAGGTTCACAATATCGAGACACTAAGAAAACGCCGAGGATTTCTCCCCGGCGCTTAGGCTTCACAACAGGAAGAGTCGGGTCCTCACAACCCCTCGATGATCCCATTTAGCGTCGCACTGGGGCACATGGCGTCGGTGGTGAGTTCCAGATTGGGTTTGTAGTAGCCACCGATGTCCTTGGCGGGTCCCTGGGTGCCGTTCAGTTCCGAGAGGATCACTTCCTCTTTTTCCTCCAGTGCCTCCGCTACCGGTTTGAACCGCTCGGCCAGCGCAGGATCCATCTCCTGGTCCGCGATGGCTCGGGCCCAGTACTGGGTCAAGTAGTAGGTGCTCCCCCGGTTGTCCAGCTCGTGGACCTTTCTGCCCGGCGACCGAGCGTTCATTAGGTAGCTGGCAGTGGCCGCATCCAAGGTCTCGCCCAGGACCAGGGCGCCGGCATTCTCGAACTGCTCGCCCAAATGTTGGAGAGACGCGCCCAACGCCATGTACTCGCCCAGGGAGTCCCACCGCAGGTGCCCCTCTTTCTCGAACTGCTGAACGTGTTTCGGCGCCGACCCACCGGCTCCGGTTTCGAAGAGCCCGCCTCCATTCAGGAGTGGCACGATAGAAAGCATCCGGGCGCTGGTACCGATCTCGAGGATGGGGAAAAGGTCCGTGAGGTAGTCCCTGAGGACGTTCCCGGTCACAGAGATCGTATCCTCGCCTCGGCGAATCCGCTCCAGCGAAAACTTCATGGCGTCCACGGGGGCCAGAATCTCGATCTGAAGTCCGTCGGTGTCGAACTCCGGCAGGTAGGCCTCGACCTTCTTGATCAACTGGGCATCGTGGGCCCGGGTTTTATCCAGCCAGAAGACGGCCGGAGCCCCTGTGGCCCGAGCCCGCCGCACGGCCAGCTTCACCCAGTCTTTGATGGGGGCGTCCTTGGCTTGGCAGGCCCGCCACACGTCGCCCTCCTCCACGGCGTGTTCGATGAGAACGATTCCGTTTTCGTCCACTACCCGCATGGCCCCGTCGGCTGGAACCTCGAACGTCTTGTCGTGGGAGCCGTATTCCTCGGCCTTCTGAGCCATGAGACCCACATTGGGAACGTTCCCCATTGTGGTACGATCGAACTGACCGTGGGCCTGGATATCTCGGACCATTGCATCGTAGATCCCGGCGTAGCTGGAATCGGGAATGACGGCTTTGCAATCCTGGAGCTCCCCGTCGGCGTTCCACATGCGCCCCGAGTCCCGGATCATGGGCGGCATGGAGGCGTCGATGATGATGTCGCTGGGCACGTGTAGGTTGGTGATGCCTCGATCCGAGTCCACCATGGCGACACCAGGGCCATTCTCGAGGGCAGCCTGAATGTCGGCTTCAATGGCCGAGCGTTGCTCTTCCGGGAGGCTGGCGATCTTATCAATCACATCGCCGAAACCGTTGTTGGCGTCGACGCCCAGATCGGCGAAAAGGTCGGCGTACTTGGTGAATACATCCTCGAAGAACACCTTAACGCAGTGCCCGAAGATGATGGGATCCGAGACCTTCATCATCGTGGCCTTCATGTGAAGCGAGAACAGGACACCCTTGTTCTTGGCGTCCTTCACCTGCTCTCTGAGGAATTCCACCAAGGCCTTTTGGCTCATGAAGGTTCCGTCCAACACTTCTCCAGCCTTGAGAGGCAGGGACTCCTTAAGAACCGTTACCGGCCCATCCTCCGACACATGTTCGATCCTGGCCTCGGTGGCCGATTCCAATGTGACCGCCTTCTCGTTGCTCCGGAAGTCGCCGGCGGCCATGTGCGAGACATGGGTTTTGGAGTCCTCGGGCCAGTCCTTCAACAGTGGCCGGGGCGGGTTCGCCCGCGCGAACTCCTTCACCGACTTCGGGGCCCGCCTGTCCGAATTCCCCTGGCGGAGGACCGGGTTTACCGCGCTGCCCTTGACGGTGTCGTAGCGGTCCTTGATAGCGCGCTCTTCGTCGTTGGCCGGTTCCTCGGGGTAGTCCGGAAGTCCATATCCCTTAGCCTGAAGCTCTGCAACGCACTCCTTTATCTGGGGAATGGAAGCACTGATATTGGGCAGCTTGATGACGTTGGCCTCAGGCTCCTCCACCAGGTGCCCCAGCTCCGCCAGGTCATCAGAGACTTTCTGCTCTTCGGTGAGAGCATCCGGGAATACGGCGAGGATTCGCCCCGCCAGAGAGATATCGCGTGTCTCCACCGGCACTCCGGTCGCGCCGGCAAAGGCGCGGATCACTGGGAGAAACGCATAGGTCGCCAAAGCCGGAGCTTCGTCGGTCCAGGTGTAGATGATAGAGGGTGACTTTTTCATGGCATCGCTTTTCTCGAAAAAGGGGTGACTATCCGTTCCGAAACAAAAAACCGACCGGCCGCCTCGGCCAGCAACTCCCCCACCCGGCCAAGAACACAGCCAAGGTCAGCAGAGACAGACAGAGTAGGGCTCAATCCGACGCAAGACAATATAGCGGAAGGTAAGTGTGACTTGGCCGAGTCCCCGTGCCGCCACCCGGCCATTCTTCACTGCGTTCATACGCGCCACAGTCGATGAGAGAGATCTCTCTATCGGCATAGTCTCATCCATCCAAACCCACGGACCGCGACGACCCAGAGCCATCCACCAAAGCCGCGCTAGGGTCTCAGGCGCTCGACAGCCTCGATGCTGACCCAGTAAACGTCGCCCCAGGTGGGCTCCGGCGACCCGACGCGTCTCTCAACCAGTTCGGCCAACTCCTCTGAAATGGTTCTGTCGGGACCCTGGTACTCGCGCAGGCTGACGAAGAAGAGGTATCTGCCTTCCGGTGAAAGGCTTGGGGCCTTCTCGTCACTTGGGGAGTTGATTCCCACGCCCAGGTTCACCGGCCGGCTCCACCCTCCGTGCGTCTCGCGAAAGCTCACGTACAGGTCGCCGTTTCCCAGCCCGCCTGGCCTGTTCGAGGAGAAGACCAGAAAGCTCTCGTCGGAAGAGATACAGGGCGAGTCGTCGTACGATTCAGGCAGGTTCAGCGGAGTGGGTAGAATGACCGGCCGAGCGTACGAGCCCTCGACGATTGGTAGAAGGTAGATGTCATATACACCAGCCGCCTGAGGATTTGCCGAGTGGAAGTAGATATTGCCGTTTGCGGCTACGCTTGCATGCTCCGCGTTGAGATCGTCGCCGATGGGGGCTTCGAGAGGTCTCGGTGGCTGCCATCCTTCCGTCGTCCTCTGTGCGGTCCAGATGTTGAAGCCCGGCGCCTCACCTGCGTTTGCGGACGGGCGGTTGGATGTGAAATAGAGGGTGGAACCGTCCGCTGAAAAGCCACTTATCGAGCCGTCATAACCGGCGAGGAATGGAGCCTCAGCTGGCGCTGACCACAGCTCTCCCTCTCGGCGCATAACGAGAACTATGTCGCCCACCACGTCCTCGCTGAGCAAGCCGGCCACCCTGTAGTAGACCTCTCGCCCGTCGGGCGCAAAGGCCGGGCCATCGTCGTCATGATACTGCGTGGTTACGAGTCCGGGCGCAAAGACTGCTGCGTCGACGCCCGGCGGCGGCTGCCCGAGGTAGGGACCGCGTGGGGTCGGGAGTACGTCCTTGCTGGCCGACTGCTGCTGATCCGGGGAACAATAGAGCGTCCATGAAGTAGTCACGCTCACGACCGACTTCGACACCGTCGATCTCAGCTTCAACGTGACGGCGGCAGGGGGGTCAGTTGCCTACAGCCAGACGGCCTCCTGTTCCAACATGCGCGCGAATCTGCCACCCGCCTTCATCAGGTCACCCCACTCGGCTTCGGTATAGATGAGGATCTCTGCAGGCACTGGTAGGGGGTTCAAGTCCCAGGCAATCGCGCGACGCTCAAAGGGCGTCTCGGATTCTCGAATCACCGCGACGATGTCCAAGTCGCTACCGACTCCGGCGTCCCCGCGAGCGTAGGAGCCAAAGTATCCGAGGCGCAGCAACTCAGGGCGGCGTCCGCGCTCCGCCAACGCCCAGCGACGTACTGACTCCTCGACGGCTAACCGGCTAGGCCATTTGAGAACTTGTGAACTCGAGTATCTCACCGGCATAACGAATAGCTTCCCCAGATTGCAGCGATCCGTAGTGCTCGAACGGAGCTCCCGCCGGATGTCCGTTGGGATACCGCGTTGGGATGTAAAACGAGTCGAGCACCTTGGCCTTATCCAGCAACGTTGCGTCGTGTCGTACGTTGAGTTCCTGAAGCAGGCGCGCAACGACGTGACCCCAAGCCTCCTGACCCAGGTGAAGGTGGAGAGCTTTCAACGCTTTCTCCGCCGCCTGGTGAGCCGCGAAACACGCCCACTCGTATCTCCCATCCCGCTCTGACGCAGCCGCCTGTTCCAGATCTCGGCGAGCCTGCGCCAACCAGTCATCTGCTCGACTCGGCATATCTCACGCCCCTTGTGTTCACAACAGTACGATAGGGCTAACCGACGATCAAGGCTATAGGCCTAACCGGTGCGTCGAGGTGCGCTGAATCGACGCCTTCGAGCGCGGGCTCAAGCCTGCGCACGCTCAAGGCCGAGAAGGCGCGTGCCCACGGTGCGGTGAGGAAATGCGCATAGTCGCGTTCATCACTGAGCCCAAGACGATAGACCGCATCCTCGAGCACCTACGGCGCACTCAATCCGCCGGCAGACGCCAACGCGCTCCGCCGAGACGGTGGAAGTCCGCCGCACGCACCACTTCAGCCTGAAGCAACTCTCAACTTCCCGGACGATCGCCGCCGCAGGGGCTACTGGGTTGCCCGGGTGCCTCAATCACGGCTCCGAGAACCGTCGATCACCCCTTATTGAAACCAAACCCACACCTTCCGGGCATCCGAGTCGCCGCCGATACCTCGCTATACCCACTCCGCAGCTCTGGACACCTTCGTTTCGGGCTCGCATACTCTGCCAGGTGTAAAGCAAATTCCTACTATGCAACCCCCGGTTTTGGAGAGCACAACTGGCGATACTGTAGCGTCACTAAGGAGTACTGGGTGACGTTCGGGAAGCCGAAAAGTGACTGCGATTCACTCGGAAACGGCCCTGGAAACGTCACAGCGATTTCCGATCGTCCACTCTGTAGGCCGCCACTTGTAACCTTTCAAGCCATCCTTGCGTATAATACACTGCAACGCAGTAGATATAGCTTGATCTGTGGGGCCCGAAATGCCAAAATCCCTGGGCGAGTTCGAAATCCTGATCCTGTTCGCCATAATCCGGCTCAAAAAAGAGGCATATGGCGCTACGATCCATCGCGAGATCGAAGACCGAACAGGTAGATCAATAGCAATCGGCGCGGTATACACTGGCCTCGCACGTCTCCAGAAGAGCGGTTACGTCATCGCAACGGTAGGTGAGCCCACACCGCAGCGAGGCGGTAGGCGAAAGAAGTACTACAGCGTGACGGAGGCTGGAGTGTTCTCGCTCGGCAGATCAGTCACCGCATACTGTCAGATGACCGCGGGGATTGAGAAGGAGTTGAAGCTTCTCATGTCAGAAGCCGGGTCAGGAGGCCAACAGTGATGAAGATTCGCACTCCTCGGGTCGCCACCGCCATTCTGTGGATGGTCCTACCGCGTGCCGAGCGCGAGTTTTTACTCGGCGACCTGGAGGAGCAATTCAGGCAACGCTGTGAGCTGAATCGGATCAATGCCTGGCTCTGGTATTGGAGGCAGTTGATTCGCCTCAGACCCCTGAAGATCGCAGTTGCGGCTCGTCAACCGCCGTCAGCCGGAACACGTAGATTCACGTTTTACGGTGACTCCATCTTCCACGACCTCAAATACGCAGTACGCTTCCTCCGCAAGAGCCCGAAGTTCACCGTTGCTGCAGCAGCCATTCTGACTCTCGGCATCGGCTCCAACACCGCCCTGTTCAGCGTCGCTCACGGTGTCCTACTTCGCCCCCTGCCCTATCACGAACCGGGGCGCCTGGTGGCCGTAGGAGGAAACACCGGGAAAGACCTCAGCCTAGGCTACAGTAACGTGTCAGAACCCGAGTTCCTGGACCTTGCCACCGAGATCTCCTCGTTCCAGCAGGTAGCAGCGTACAACAGCGCAGAGTTGACCATTGGCGACTCGTCGCGGGCACGGCGAATCAGTGTAATGCGTGTGACCACCAACTTGCTGCCGATGCTCGGCGTGAGTCCTTGGATGGGCCGCCTGTTCAATGATGATGAGGGGCAACCGGACGGGGAAGATGCGATCGTGCTGAGCCACGCTATGTGGCAACGTGAATTCGGAGCCGATCCAGATATCATTGGAAGCACCATCAGTCTGCGCGACATCGCTGCCACATGGGCCACCCAGTATGAGTTGCCTGTTCCAGTCGTCGGCATCATGCCACCGAGCTTCCGTTTCCCGGATGCCGAATATGAAGCATGGGTACCCCTGAAACTCGACACACAGGACCCACACACCCGTTCTTTCCACTACCTCAACTCGATCGCACGCCTCGAGGCCGGCACGTCTCTCGCTGCTGCACAGAATGAGGTGAACGTGCTCGCAGCCCGTACTACCTCGGATTTTCCGGACGTTTACGCTTCCGACCCGGGGTACACAATCAGGATTCAACCGTACCTCGACCGGATCGTCGGCCACGTCTCTACGTCTCTCTACCTGTTGATGGGTGCCGTCGGTTTCGTATTGCTCATGGCGTGCGTCAACGTGGCAAATCTGGTTCTTGTGCGAGGCGAGGCACGAAAGAGTGAGATTGCCATTCGTACCGCAGTTGGAGCCAGCTCTGGGCGCGTGATGCGTCAGCTCCTAATTGAGAACGTGCTGCTCGTATCTATCAGCGGGTTGTGTGGTGCCTGCCTTGCCATTCTCGGATTGAATACGATCCGCACCATCGCATCGAAGGATGTGCCTAGACTCGACCAGATTGGCATTGACGGCCGGGTGTTCGTTCTCTCCGCAGCAATCGCACTTGCCTTTAGCCTGGCTTTCGCCGTCTTCCCGGTGGTGAGAGATTCGCGAGGCAATCGACAGCGATTGCTGACACACGGAAGACGATCATCCGGTACTGGTCGCTCGAGTTCCGTGGTGCGTCGTCTTCTCGTGGTTGTGGAAGTGACCTTTGCCGTGGTGCTGGCAACTGGTGCTGGACTCATGCTGCGCAGCATTCACAACATGCACGTCACCGACACGGGATTTCGAATCGACAACGTACTGACCCTCCCCCTATACCCGCCCACTGACACCTACGGAACGGAACAATCCCGTGTCGCTTTGTACAGCGAGCTGACGGATCGTCTGAATACTGTGCCAGGAGTCGCGTCCGCAGGCGCAATTTTCCGGTTACCGCTTGCATCAGGACATTTCGACATGTCGATCGACGTCGACGACTATCCAGTAGAGAGCATAGCCGACGCTCAGCTTGGAGATATTCAGTTTGCCACACAAGGGGTCTTTGACGCATTGGGCATTAGGCTCGTACGTGGACGTCTATTCGACACTCATGACGATGCAGACGCGCCGCTAGTGGTGTTGGTCAGTGAGAGTCTGGCCAGCACCGCTTGGCGGGGTGAGAATCCGGTCGGGCGACGGATGCGAATGTTCGGTTGGCCGTGGATGGAAGTAATTGGGGTTGTCGAGGACGTACGCCATTACGGCGTTGCCCAAGATCCACGACCGGCATGGTACGTCCCACACGCACAAGGCTACGTATCGGCATACACGTCCCCGCAGAACATGACCATAGTCGTGCAAGGGGAGGTCGATCCTCTGTCACTCGTTGGGCCGGTTAGAGAGTCACTAACCTCCGTCGACCCAGGCATCGTCGTCTCGCAAGTGCGGACCATGGAGGAGGTATACGGCGCCGCGCTGAACACCGAGCATCTGGTGACGGTTCTTCTGACGGTTTTCGGCGTTCTGGCGTTTTCGCTCGCCGCGGTCGGTGTCTACGGACTGATCTCGCTCACAGTATCGCAGCGAACTCACGAAATTGGATTGCGTATGGCTCTGGGCGCGGCTTCGTCCAAGGTCTTGCGTCACACCATGGGTGAAGGTCTGCTGCTCACGTTGGCTGGTCTGGTATTCGGCATCTGCGGGAGCGTAGTTCTCTCGCGCGGGATCGAGTCACTGGTCTTTGGAATAACGCCCACGGATCCGCTGACTTACTCAGCTGTGATAGTCCTGTTGCTTGCAGCAGCGGCCGGGGCATCTTGGTTCCCTGCTCGCCGGGCAAGTCGCGTTGATCCCGTGGCGGCATTGAAATCGGAAGCCTAGGAGTTGGCGACCAGAGACTGCCTGCAGAAGAAAGAAGGTCCGGAAACGGACCCCGTAAGTGTTGAAGCTGTAACGATTTCTGCAACAGGCCCGGTAGGACTCGTTGCGAAGCAGAGCGAGGCTCGACCTTTGGTCGAACGCAGCTCCACCTGCAACCCCCGGCCAATCGAGACACCCGAAACCTCGAAAAGCCACAGAAATCCTACGAAAACGGAAACCCAAAGAGTGACTAATTCGCACTTTTTGGGTGAGAAACCGCTGTGAAACCGCTGTAAGTCACCCCTCCAAAAGCTGTCGCAATGGTGTCTGCGGAAATGGGCTCGATCTGGGGTCAACTTAACATAATGTGCGTTAGACGCAGTACAGATTTCAGGGAAGCCCGCGCCATTCGTGAGGATCGTGAGAAGCGACAGTATTATCCGGTCCAGCAAGTACCATTCTCCGCCAATGTGGCAGGT
>JBDHHK010000068.1:0-20456 GCA_039589395.1 Gemmatimonadota bacterium | reverse complement strand
GGGAGCCCCAACTGTGACGCGGAACGTCTATCGAGAGGCTCCACGGTCACACCCAGTCTCTCAACAGACGAGCCTGTGAACTCGCTCGTTTCCGGTTCCACACTGGCCAGTGTGGGTTCCCGCTCGGTTGCGGCCTCCGTGAGTCTGACTCGGTGCACAGATCGTTCACCACCCCTTCGGAGCACAGTTACCTCCACAACGTCTCCGGGTCGCTTGAAACCGACGAACTGCTGTAGCTGTGCAGTGTAGTGAACCACCTGTCCGTCCAACTCGACGATCACGTCGTTGGGTTGAATACCGGCGCGTTCCGCAGGCGAGTTCTCGCCGGAGTATCCGGCGACAAAGACACCACGTATCTCGCTCAGGCCGACGTATTCGGCGATCTCCTGATCGGCGTCGCGTATGCTCACGCCGAGTTGTGCACGTGTGACTCTTCCGGATGCAATCAGCTGATCCGCAACGTTACGAGCCAGGTTGATCGGAATGGCAAAACCGTACCCGGCATAGAAGCCCGTCTCACTGGCTATCGCCGAGTTGATGCCGATCACCTGGCCTCGGATGTTCACCAAGGGACCACCGGAGTTGCCACGGTTGATTGCTGCGTCCGTCTGAATGAAGTCGTGGATCGACAGCTGATACGCCGGATCGGAAGTGTCGCGCAATCCATCCAGACGTCGCCCGCGACCACTCACTATTCCGGCGGTAACGGTGAATGAGAATGCATCTCCAAGCGGATTCCCGACTGCTACCACCCATTGACCCACGGAAACGGAATCGGAATCACCGAGCCCGAGGTAAGGCAAGCCGTCCTCCTCCACCTTCAATACCGCGACATCGGTGAGTCGATCGCGACCAACTATCGTTGCGCGTTGAATGATACGCTGATCGAACAGTCGTACGTCGACGCGATCACAATCCTGTACCACGTGGTTGTTGGTGAGGATGTAGCCGTCCTCTGAGATGATAAAACCGCTGCCGTCGCCGCACATCGTCTGCGGGCGCTGCTGATTGCGGAACATGCCAAACGGATCCCGGCTCTGTTGTGTCTGTTGCCGGCTCTGACCGTCAACGTACACTACCGCCGGACGCGCGGCTTCCGCCACAGCTGTGAAAGCGGAACCGAGTTCCTCGAGCTGCTGCGCCGCTGGAATGACAGTCTGCTGCGGCGCCGCAGCGCTGAGGAACGATGTAGGCTGCTGCGCTGCCGAAGTGGTTGGGATGTCCACGATGGATGTGAATCCAACGGCGAGAACCGCGGTCACGACCACCAAACCTCCGAATTTGATCCATGCGCCTGTGCGTCTCATAGGCTATCTACTCACAAAAATGGTGTATTCCGAACAACAACGGGCAAATGCCCATCCTAAAATGTCTAACCCCGGACAGGGGGCTGGAGTTTCCTCCAACCGCCGTCCGCAGCTTCATCTATCGCTGCTACTCTTTCGTATCTTCTTTCTCATCGACAATTTCGTAGTCCGCTTCGACCACGTCTTCGTCGCTTCCGCCGGCGTCGGAGGCTGCCTCACCATCCTCAGGCGCTGCTTCACCTTCCGCTTGGGCCTGCGCTTCTTGATAGAGCGACGCACCGGCGGCAGAGTATGCCTGGCTCAAGTTCTCCAGCGCCTCCGTTATGTCTGCGGATTCGCCGGACTTCAAAGCACTCTTCGCGCTTTCGACTGCCTCATCCAAACGCTGCTTTTGGGACTCCTCGAGTCGGTCGATCCACTCCTTACTGTCCTTCTCGACCTGCCATACGAGTTGATCGAGACGGTTGCGGCTCTCGATCTCTTCTCGCTTGCTCTTGTCTTCTTCAGAATGCTGTTCAGCGTCCTTCACCATCTTGTCAATTTCGGAGTCCGACAGGCCGCTCGAAGCTTCGATGCGGATCTTCTGCTCCTTGTTAGTGGCCTTGTCCTTGGCTGAAACGTGCAAGATGCCGTTGGCATCGATATCGAAGGTGACTTCGATCTGAGGCATACCTCTCGGTGCAGGTGGAATACCCGTGAGTTGGAATCGGCCGATCGTGCGGTTGCCGATTGCCATCTCGCGTTCACCTTGCAGCACATGAATTTCTACTGTGGTTTGGTTGTCTTCCGCCGTAGAAAAGACCTCCGTCTTTTTCGTCGGTATGGTCGTGTTGCGCGAGATGAGCACCGTGGTTACTCCGCCCAGAGTCTCGATACCCAACGACAGCGGGGTCACGTCTAGGAGCAATACGTCCTTCACTTCGCCCGCTAGAACACCGCCCTGAATCGCTGCGCCGATTGCCACAACCTCGTCGGGGTTCACGCCCTTGTGAGGCTCTTTGCCAAAGAAGTCCTTCACCACGTCCTGGACCTTTGGAATCCTCGTGGAACCGCCAACCAGAATCACCTCGTCAATCTCCGCCTTGCTGATTCCCGCGTCGGCCAGCGCCTTCTCCATTGGCGGGATCAAACGCTGGATCAGGTCGTCTACTAGCTGCTCGAACTTCGCACGCGTCAACGAAAGGTTGAGGTGTTTTGGCCCCGACTGGTCCGCGGTAATGAACGGAAGGTTGATCTCCGTCTGGGCGACCGTTGAGAGTTCCATCTTTGCTTTTTCAGCCGCTTCCTTGAGCCGCTGCACCGCCATCGGGTCCTGTGAGAGATCGATCCCCTGATCCTTTTTGAATTCTGCAGCAAGCCATTCGATCAGCCTCTGGTCGAGATCGTCACCGCCAAGGTGCGTGTCACCGTTAGTTGACTTGACTTCGAACACACCCTCGGCCAACTCGAGGATTGAGATGTCGTACGTACCACCGCCAAGGTCGAAAACGGCGATCTTCTCTTCTTCTTTCCTCTCCAAACCATACGCCAGGGATGCGGCGGTAGGCTCGTTGATGATCCTGAGCACCTCGAGGCCTGCGATCTTGCCCGCGTCCTTGGTGGCTTGTCTTTGTGAGTCGTTGAAGTACGCCGGGACGGTTACTACGGCCTTCTCAACCGAGTGGCCGAGGTAGTCCTCAGCGGTCTGCCGCATCTTCTGCAACACCATGGCGGAGATCTCAGGCGGAGTAAATGTCTTTCCCTGAATCTCGACCGATGCCAGATCGCTCTTGCCGGCAAGGACCTTGTAAGGCACGAGATTCTGCTCGTGCTCAACCTCATTCATGCGGCGGCCCATGAATCGTTTGATGGAAAAGACCGTGTTCGTCGGATTCGTTACAGCTTGACGCTTGGCAACCTGACCTACCAAGCGATCGCCGTCCTTAGTGAAGGCCACCACAGAAGGTGTCGTGCGTCCACCCTCAGCATTGGGGATGACGACTGGGTCTCCGCCCTCCATGACTGCCACCACGGAGTTTGTTGTTCCTAGGTCGATCCCGATAACTTTGTCCGCCATTCCCCACTCCTTATTCATTGAGTTAGATGCACGTAGTGATCGCTACGTCGCAGAGCAAGGCCTATACCATGGAAAACTGCCAAAATGGCAGGAATTGTGCTCTCGTTATGTGCAGAAGAACTAACGTATTGCAATGTTTGACACGCACTTAGCGGTGTCGTAGGTTGCGGCCAAGATGTTCCCATACAAGGACGATAATCCCACCATCCTGACACCGTACGTCACGGTTGCCACGATTGTGTTGACCAGCCTGATCTGGATTCTGTTCCAAAAAGCGGGGACCGAACCAGGACTATCTCAGTCCGTTTGCGATCTTGGTGTCATACCTAACCGGCTATTTGGCGGTGAGGCCGAGGCGATTATGACGCAGAGGGGACCGATGCTTCTCTGTCCCGACGCATTGAGTTTTGCATGGTATACGGTCATCACCTCGGTGTTTTTACACGGCGGCTGGTTCCATCTGATCGGCAACATGTTGTTCCTGTGGGTGTTCGGTAACAACATTGAAGACGCGATGGGACCGGCGCGGTTTGTGGCTTTCTACCTCTTCTGCGGAATACTTGCGGCGTTGGCGCAGATCCTAGTCCAGCCTGGTTCTCCCGTGCCCATGGTAGGAGCTTCAGGTGCAATCAGCGGGATCATGGGAGCGTATTTGGTTCTCTACCCGACGGCCCGCGTTCACATGTTGGTTGTGCTATTCGTCTTCATTACTCGGATAACGGTGCCGGCCTGGGTGATGTTGGTCTATTGGGTTTTCTTGCAGGCAATCGGTGGGCTTCCGACGCTCGCCGGCGCGAGTTCGGGCGGTGGGGTCGCATTCCTTGCGCACTTGGGCGGCTTCTTCGCCGGGTTGTTCACCATCAAACTCTTTGCGAAGCCTGAACTCGTCGCCGCCCATCGCGCCCGCAACCGAGTAGAAGTTCACACGCGCCGCCCGCAAAGCTTCTTCTGATATGTACCTCGCCAAGATCGTCGGTAGAGTTGTTGCAACCGTTAAGCAGGACACACTCGTGGCGCAACCTCTCAAGTGGATCCAGCCGGTAGACGCTGATGGGACCGAGCGAGGCACGCCGCTAGTTGCGGTGGACCCGATGGGACTCGGCCCGGGGGAGTTGTGTTACTACATCACTGCTCGGGAGGCGTCGTTTACACTCGAAGAGTCTTTTGCCGCTGTGGATGCGGGGATAGTGGGGAAGGTGGATTCGATCAGTTTGAAAGAGGGAGATGCGGGGGGAGAGGGAGGGAGGCAGAGATAGTGTTCATCGCACGCGTTGTGGGCGAGGTGGTCTCCACCCACAAGAACGAGCGTATCGAGGGCAAGAAGCTCCTTCTCGTTCGGCGGCTCGATTTGGAGGGTGAACCCGACGGGTCCACGGAGGTGATCGCGATAGACGTGGTGGATTCGGGTGTAGGCGATAAGGTGCTGGTAGTTCAAGAGGGCAGTTCTGCGCGCACAGTTCTCGACGACCCCAAGGTCCCGGTCCAGGCTGTAATCGTCGGGGTCGTTGACAGTGTCAACATCGAGAAATCCTGAGGGTTCCGATCATGGAAAAACGGGAACTCGAGCGGATCGCGGAAGCGGTTGTTGAGCGGTTACGTGGGGGTACTCAATCCGATTCCGAACCATTTCCATCGGAAACTGAGGCGGCCCCAACGGAGTCCGATTTTGAATCGCAACTGCCATCCAACCTCGCCCCCCTCATCGACCACACCCTCCTTGTTCCCGAAGCCACCCGTGCCGACATAGAAGAGCTCTGTGCTGAAGGGCGCGACAATGGTTTCGCCGCTGTGTGTGTGGATGGCAGTTGGGTGAAGCTCTGCACGACCTTGCTGGCCGGTTCAAAGGTGAGGGTCGCGACGGTGGCCGGATTCCCGCATGGAGCAATGACCTCTACGATCAAAGCCAAACAAGCGGCTGAGTTGGTCGCGCTCGGCGCAAACGAGATCGACATGGTAGCGCCAGTTGGGCGCATCATCGAGGGCGATTGGGACTATGTCGAAGACGATATTGCTGCTGTAGTGGAGGCTGCTGAAGGGAGAACCGTCAAGGTCATACTTGAAACTGCGGTGCTTTCACCAACCCGGATCGTCCAAGCTTCCGCTATCGCCATGGCGTCGGGTGCGCATTTCGTGAAGACATCAACGGGATTCCATCCAGCTGGAGGCGCTACCGAAGACGCTGTGGCTCTGATGAGGGCGGCCGTCGGCGAAAGACTAGGTGTGAAGGCCGCCGGAGGCATTAGGGATCGGGACACAGCTTTACGGATGATCGCGGCCGGGGCAACGCGAATCGGGACGTCGCGAGGCGTGGAACTGGTCCACTCGTCGTAGTTCATCAGCTTCCTGCGTGAATCCTTCGTATTGTTCTGGGTCCTCTGAGAACTCGATGGAAATGAGTTCGAATTCGGTGCCTCCGAATTGGGATATTGCCTCAGTGTTGGTGTGCGATCTCTTTCTTCAAGCGGTAACCAATTCCTCGGACTGTTTCTACCATGTCGGCCGCCGTATCACCAAAGACTCACTTGAGGAAGTTGAGGAATCGCTGCGGGTTAGAGGGGCATTCCTTCGCGAAGTTGCCTACCAGACTTTGGGGGAGCCTGATTCCCTCCAAACGCTCATCGAAAACCTCCATGAATCTGTTCATACGCGTCTGACGGTCATGACGGATGATGGAACCGTTGTTGCTGACTCCGACGAAGATCCCTCTAGGATGGACAATCACGGTACACGACCCGAAGTAGTGGCGGCCGCGGCCGTAGGGTCTGGCACGTCAACCCGATACAGTCGAACGGTAGCGCAACGCATGATGTATCATGCCCTGGCTGTGCGCGAGGGAGGAGACTTAGTCGGGTTCGTTCGGTCGGCTATTCCTCTGACGGTCATCGAAGAACGTCTGGCCGATCTACGGCGCACCATCCTGAGTGCCGGCCTGGCGGTCACTATGGTTGCAATGCTGCTTGGTCTCTTGATTACGCGACACCTGACGGCACCACTATTGTCGATGACGGAAGTTGCCGACGCGATTGTATGAGGTCCGTACTCCAAACGGGTCGAAACGGGGCCAAGGGAGGAGATAGGCAAGCTTTCCAGCGCGTTCAACAAGATGGCTGCTGAGCTCGAGGAGCGCATAGCGACTATCACCGAAGACAGTGGCAGACTGCTCGCGGTTCTGAGTGGAATGGTGGAAGGGGTGGTGGCAGTGGATCGCGAGATGCGGGTGCTGCTGCTGAACGCATCCGCAGGGCAAATACTGGACGTCGACGCCGAGTCGAGCATAGGTAAGCCAATTTGGGAAGTAACCAGGCTACGCAAGGTCAACGAGACCATTGAGCAGGCGTTTAGGAACTCCACTGAGGTCACCGGCGAGATCTTCCTGCAACACCAAGCGAGAAACCGAATCGTAGAACTTCATGCTGCGCCTCTCGGGTATGGCGATCCCGACCCAAGGGGAGTGGTACTCGTGCTTCACGAAGTGACCGAATTGAGGCGCTTAGAGACAGTTCGCCAGGACTTCGTAGCAAACGTTTCTCACGAATTGAAGACACCGATTACTGCGATACGCGGTCTGATCGAGACGGTCCTCGACGCCGCCGCGATGCCTACCGAGACTCGGTCTCGTTTCCTCAAGAAGGCACAAGACCAGTCCAAACGCCTCTCGCTGTTGGTAACGGATCTACTGACACTGTCTCGACTGGAATCGGCAGACGGCGGACTGCAGCCCGAGGTCTTAGAGCTGAGAGAACTGGTATTGGGCTCTCTCTGGAATCTCCAGCCGACAGCTGAGGCGAAGCAGGTGAGATTGATAGAGGACATTCCGCACAATTCGGTGCTTGTATCGGGTGACTGAGATCTACTCGAACTAGTGATGAACAACCTGCTGGATAACGCCCTCAAATACACACCAGCCGGTGGCTCGGTAACAGTGCGATTTCAGCTCGAGCAGGGATCCATCGCTGTGGAAATTGCGGATACCGGGATTGGGATTGCGCAGGAGCACCACGATCGGATCTTCGAACGTTTCTAAAGGATCGACAAAGCGAGATCACGCGAACTCGGTGGTACCGGCCTCGGACTCGCGATCGTGAAGCACATCTGTTTGGCACACGGTGGTACGGTTTCGGTGGAGAGTGCACTAGGTGCCGGCGCCAAGTTCACGGTTAGACTACCAATAACAGATAGGTTCGCAGAGGCGCGGTCCGACAAAACTGTCCCTATCTCCTGATCCCCGCCAGCACCTAGCCGCGTTCGGTTCCACTAGTTAGCATCGGAGTGGCCTACTTTGGCTTCTTCAGCGTCTTCACATATACAACGGCAACCTATTGACGGAGTCTGGTATGGCTACTGGAGTGCACGGGAGTCAGAGGAAATTGGACCGCCGCTCTTTCTTGGGAGCGGCATCTGCTGGCGCATACGCTCTTTTCACGCCACGCGACTCGGTGTGGAGGCGCATCGACTGGTCACACCCGCTCGCGAATCCTATACGGGTATCGGGTAGAGTTACCGGGGGCGGCAGAGGGTTGAGCAGGGTTGCGATCTCCGACGGATTATCGGTGGTCGACAGCGACGCTGATGGAAATTTCGAACTCTTCACAACGAGCGATCGATCATTTGTGTGGGCCTCGCTGCCGTCCGGTTACTCGATTCCTCAGAATCCGACTGGCACCGCTCTCTTCTACAGGCCCATAGTGTCAGCCAGCGGTGGCGAAATGGATGTCGCTTTCGAGCTGGAACCGCTGCGCCGCTCGGACGAGAACCATGCGGCACTGCTCCTTGCCGACGTGCAGGTGCAGGATGACGAAGAAGTTCGCTGGTTTCAAGAACGGACCGTGCCGGATGTCCGCGCGTTGACGACGGAGCTCGGCATCGAGACCGTGGGTATCGCCTGCGGGGACATCGTGTACGATCGTCCGAATCTGTATCCAGGCTACGAAAGTGGCGTCCAGAGCATGGGGATTCCGTTTTACCAGGTGCTGGGAAATCACGACATGGACCAGTCTGCATTTACGGACGCCTTGTCGTCGACGACCTTCAAGAGACATTTTGGGCCGCCCTACTACTCGTTCAACCGAGGGGCGGTGCATTATGTAATTCTCGACAACGTGTTTTGGGCTGTGGTTGGATACTCCGGCTATCTCACTCAGGAACAGCTCACGTGGCTTGCGGCGGACCTGAGCAGAGTCGAGCCTGGCAGTACGGTTGTGGTCTCCGCGCACATACCCGTGCTGGGCAGCCGTCACCTGCGTATCGGTCAGTCTGCACCAGGGCCGAGCATCTCGGTCACTAACCGGCAAGCGCTGTACGAGCTTCTGGCGCCGTTCAAGGCGCACATCCTCACCGGCCATACGCACGAGAACGAGCATGTGTTCGAGGCGGGGACGCACGAACACGTTTCCGCCGCCGTGTGCGGTGCTTGGTGGAGTGGACCTATCTGTGGAGATGGGAGTCCATCCGGATACAGCGTCTACGAGTTCCGCGGTAGCGATGTGTCTTGGCGCTACAAGGCTACGGGACACTCGTTTGATTATCAGGTCCGCACATATCCGAGAGGCTCAGTACCCGGCGCACCTGACGAGATCGTCGCAAACGTTTGGGACTGGGATCCGGAATGGACGGTGGTGTGGTACGAGGGAGGCGAACGCAAGGGTAAAATGGCTCGGCGTGTTGGCCTCGATCCACAGAGCGTTGAACTTCACACTGGCCCAGAACTGCCTTCACGACGCACTTGGGTGGAGCCCGTGCCTACAGGGCATCTCTTTTTCGCGCCAGTATCCGCTGAGACATCAAACGCAACCGTCGAAGCCACCGACCGGTTCGGACGTACGTACTCGGCCACTGTGCCCGGTTAGCGCAGGCTCTGTTTTAACGTTCTTCGAGTGTTACATCAGATACCTCGAATCCGACGCCAACGCCGGTGGCGTCGGGACTCTCGTGTTGCGCGCGAACCATGAGTTTCCAAGATTGCAGGGCATGAAGTCGAAAACATCTCGTTTCTTATGTTGCCTGTTGCCCATGCTGACGGTTGCGACGGCTACAACGGCGCAGGATACCGCCCACGTGGTTATTGCAGCCACGACAGACGTTCACGGACGGGCCTTTCACTGGAACTACGTGACTGACACCGAGGCGCCTTGGGGACTTACGCGCGTCGCGACAGTCATCGATTCTCTTCGCTCACGTTATCCCGGCCAGGTTGTCGTGGTGGACGTGGGTGACCTGATTCAGGGAGACCCGTTCGCTAGCTACTACGCGCAGGAGCGAAGCGGAGAACCGCATCGGGTCATCGACGCTCTCAACGCGGTCGAATACGACGTGGCTACGCTTGGCAACCACGACTTCGACTACGGATTTGACACTCTAAGGCGAGCGTTGGCTGACGCCGCATATCCGATTGTATCCGCCAATGTGTACCGGCTGCCGCGCGACACATTTGCGTTCCAACCTGAAGTTGTTCTGTCTCGAAGTGGCGTGCGAGTTGGTGTAACCGGGTTCACAACTCCGGGCGTAATGGTCTGGCATGGTGAGAAGATCGTTGGCCATGCGTATGTTCGGCGCATCATGCCGTCCGCGGATCGGGCGATGCGCCGGCTAGAAACAGCCGGGACAGATCTTCGGATAGCCGCTGTCCATTCAGGCATGGGCCTCGAGTCGTCGTACGATACCACCGGCGTGGGTCCCGAAAACGTTGCCGCGCAGCTCGCGCACCTGGCAGTGAAGCCGCACGTGGTACTGGTTGGGCATTCTCACGCTCGAATAACAGACATGGTGATAGAGGGCGTCCATTTCTTCCAACCTTCACCATGGGCTCTTTCGATTGCCGTCGTGCACGTGATACTGGTCGGAGATGAGGACAGTGGGTATAGAGTCGCTCGTGTTGTCGGCGACGAAGTATCAGTTGCAGACGTGGAGCCGCATCCGGCAGTAGTCAGACGCTTGGCGAACGCTCATCGGTCGGTGAGGGATTGGGTTGGGGCCACGATTGCCACCACTCGCGACGAGTGGAGTGCTCGGTATTCGCGCGCCGAGGATACACCGATAATCGACTTGGTCAACGAAGTTCAACTGCGCACCGCGGGCACTGAGCTTTCGGCGACGCCCGCGTTCGACGTCGGCGCGATATTGGGGCCTTCCTCCGTGAGCATGCGTGACGTAGCGGGCCTGTATCCTCACGAGAACACGCTCAAAGCAGTGCTCATAGACGGTGAAACGCTGCGGCAGTATCTAGAGCGGTCCGCAGAGTATTTCCTTCAGTACCGACCCGGAGCGGCGATCGTCAACGACAGCGTTCCCGGCTACGAATTTGATATCGTGAGCGGTGTCGACTACACGATAGACCTGACTCAGCCGGCTGGGTCGCGCGTACGTCAGATCACGCGGAACGGACTACTGGTTCGGCCGGAAGACGTTCTTTCACTTGCGTTGAACAGTTACAGGCAAGGGGGCGGCGGTGGTTTCTCGATGCTCAGGGATCTACCGGTCATCTACGATAGGGGAGAAGATGTCCGTGACCTCCTTATAGAGGCGATCCGCCGTGACCGCAGTTTGCGAGTGGAGGATTACTTCACACCATCCTGGGGAATTGTTCCCCCGGAAGCGGCTGCGGCGGTGCGAGAATCATTTGATGCGCTGCAGGACGTTGCCCCGGCATACACCCAGACGGCACCCGTCGATTCTAACCCGACGATCTTCGCCGTGCAGGAGCCGGTTGAGGAGGTCACACCCGAGACGTTGCTTCCTCCTGCGCCGATTGTAGCTGAGATGAAGTTCCCGATGGCTCGTTCCACTGGCGAGAATCCATTGGGTATGCTGGTTGCCGACGCGCGTCGGAACGGAGTTCGTGCGCACTTTGCAATAGTCTCCAACGAGACCATTGTCGCCGACCTACCGGCGGGCTACGTAACCCGCGACGATCTGCTGGCAGTCTTGCCGAGCGATCAGACGCTCACGCGTTTGACCCTTAACGGTGACGAGCTTCGCACAGTCTTGGAGTACGTGGTTGCTTCGGGTGAGCCGATCGTGCACTTGGCCGGACTCGAGGTGTGGTATGATCCAGGTCGCGACGAAGGGCGTAGGATACGGAATGTGCGGCTGCCCGACGGACGGGAGGTCAGGGGCAATCAAACCTACACCCTTGCAGCCGGCACTTCATTGTTTGTTAGCTCCACCGGTTTTCCGACTGTGCAGTGGTTGCCCCGGGAAGACGTCGCCATCACCGACGTTGAAGCCTTGGCCAACTATCTTCAGCTGCTGAAGCAGCCAGTCGAAGCTCCAACAGAGAATCGATTCCACACTACAAGGTGACGGTATGAGCGGACTGTTGTTGGTGCAGACAGCCGCCGAGCAGTTGGCTGCTGCCAGGGAAGGGCTGGACACCCCATTCTTGGCGCGTCTAATGGGCTTGGTAGGCATGGGCACGATGATCTGCCTCGCTTGGCTGTTGTCTGCGAATCGCAAAAGGGTCAGCTGGAGCCTGGTGGCAAAAGGCGTTGGGCTACAGGTGGTGTTTGGTCTTCTGGTTCTCAAAACACCCGTCGGACGTGCTCTCTTTGAGCTGGCAAACGGACTCTTTCTACGGCTGCTTGGCTTCACGGAACAGGGCGCAGCGTTCCTGTTCGGCAACCTGGTGCACGACAACGTGCCGGTCGGCACACCTGTGGGAATTCCCAACGAGACGTCGGCGATCGCGTCAGGGGAGTTTTGGGCGCATACTGGAGCGTCGTTCGCGTTCAGCGTGCTTCCCACGATCATCTTCTTTGCCTCACTTGTGTCCGTGCTCTACTACCTCGGAGTGATGGAGCGGATCGTAAAAGGCATTGCGTGGGTGATGTTTCGCACGATGAGGACATCGGGAGCCGAAACTCTGTCGGTGGCGGGAAACATTTTCATCGGTCCGACGGAGAGTCCACTGCTGATCAGGCCTTTCATCAACGGCATGACCAGTTCCGAACTGAATACGGTGATGGTCGGTGGATTCGCAACGATCGCGGGCGGCGTGATGGCGGCCTACGTCGGGATGTTGTCTCCATACTTCCCAGACATCGCGGGCCACTTGCTGACCGCAAGTGTGATGAATGCTCCGGCTGCACTTCTCATCTCTAAGATCTTGTTGCCGGAGACGGAAGAACCCGAAACCAAGTCGTCGCTCGCCGTCTCGGTGAAGACCGATGACGCGAATCTCATCGACGCGGCGGCGGGGGGTGCGGCGCAGGGACTCAAGCTTGCGCTGAACGTTGGGGCTATGCTGATGGCGTTCATCGCGCTGATCGCAATGTTCAACGCGATCGTAGGAGGGCTCGGCGCGCTGGTGGGTCTCCCGGAACTTTCACTTCAGCAGATCTTCGGCTGGGTGCTGGCACCGCTTGCCTGGCTGATGGGAGTACCCTGGGCAGACGCGATCGAAGTAGGCTCGTTGATGGGGATCAAGGTTGTCATCAACGATTTCGTGGCTTATCTGCAGCTCGCTGGCGGACTCGAAGCTGGTTCCACGATGTCGCCGCGAGCGGTGATAATTTGTACCTACGCTCTACTTGGTTTCGCCAACTTTGCGACGATAGCGATCCTGATCGGCGGCGTCGGCGGTATTGCGCCTGACCGCCGCGCGGATCTTTCGAGGCTAGGGCTGAGAGCCATGATTGGAGGCAACCTGGCGGCTTTTATGTCGGCGAGTCTTGCAGGGATGGTTCTTTGAGGCAGGAAAGAAGGCGGTACCCTTCCCACCCCATCACCACACTGGCGGTATGGCGGTAGGGGGGTGGGAGGTACTGCCGTGCCACCCAGTGGTGGTGGGTGAGAGGTGAGGCTACCGCCCTACCGCCTTACCGCCCTACCGCCTACCTACCATGCACTCAGACCTCTCCCTCGCATTGAACTCTCTCGGCAAGTTGATCTCCAACTCACCCCCACGCGTGGCAATCGTCCTCGGCTCCGGACTGGGCAACTTGGCCGACTCTCTGGAGAACCCGAGGCGTATTCCGTACGCTGAAATCCCCGGTTTTCCAGACACAACGGTGGCCGGCCATCGGGGCGAATTGGTGGTGGGTGACCTGGAGGACACTCCGGTGATTTTGCAGAACGGGCGCTTTCACCTATATGAGGGACACGATCCAGCTGTCTTTGCCCTGCCGGTCCGCCTTTTCTCAGAACTCGGCGTGGAATCTGTGATTCTCACCAACGCTGCTGGCGGATTGAATCCGCTTTTTGCTCCACCTACCCTGATGCTCATTGCCGATCACGTGAACCTCATGTGGCGTAACCCGTTGATTGGAAAGCGTTTAGGTGGTGAGACGCGATTCCCAGATCTGTTGAACGCGTACGATAGCGAGCTGCGATCGATGGCACTCGATGTCGCGGCCGATGCCGGAATTGGGCTCGCTGAAGGTGTCTACGGAGGCGTGCTGGGGCCAAACTTCGAAACGCCGGCGGAAATCAGAATGTTACGCTTGCTCGGGTGCGATGCAGTCGGAATGTCTACCGTTCCCGAGGTTATCGTTGCTAGGGCGCGCGGGATGCGAGTGCTTGGGATCTCGAGCATCACAAACGCGGCGGCGGGGCTGTCCAAGAAGCCGCTCTCGCACGAAGAGGTGCTGGCGGCGGGAAAGGAACTCGCCGTAGACTTTGAGCTTCTGGTGCGGGGGGTGGTTCGGCGGCTGGACAACACCTGTTGATTGTAGAGCGCAGAGTGGAGAGTGCAGATTGGCGGTAGCTCTGAGAAGCACTGTGCATCGTAAGCTATTGTTGTAAAAGCGGTTAGCTGTCCGAGTCGCACCCCTTGGTTATTGGACATTCCGTGTTGGATATTGGTCATTGAACCACCCGCTAGACGTTGGACGTTCAATGTTCGATGTTCGATGCTCAAACACCGGATATTGCAGGTGTGCAACCAATTTTCCCAACCCGTTGTCTGTACTCGTGGAACCAGGAACCATCGAAAAGTCGTGGGGAGCCGTGGACGAAGAACTGTTGGTAGCGAGAGTAAAAAGAGGTGATGCAGCCGCCGAGCGGCAGCTCTACGACAGCCACGTGGACAGGATGTACCGGCTCGCCTACCGCATGACGGGTGACGACGACCAGGCACAAGAGTTCACCCAGGAAACATTCATCCGCGCTTTCGAGCGCATCGATCAGTTCCGCGGCGAGGCCGCATTCGGCACCTGGCTCAACTCGATTGGTACGTCCGTGATCTACAACGGACTCAGAAAAGTCACACGGTTCCGGCAGCGTGAGTACGAGTATGACGAAGTAGGAGCAATCGCCGGCAGCGAAAGGCAAGCAGAACCAGACCTGAAAGAACGACTGACGCTGGCGATAGATGATCTACCGGTCAAATACAGGATGGTCTTTGTGATGCACGACGTCGAGGGATACACACACGAGGAGATCGGGTCGGCTCTGAACATGCCGGTCGGCACCTCGAAGGCCCAGCTCTCCCGAGCTCGGGCGCGACTCCGTGAATCACTGGCCGAATTCGCAGGAGAATGGGCATCATGACCGACAGACAGTTTGAAGAGTTTCTAAGGAACGCGGCACAGGATTATAACCGGCCGCCCGAGGGCACACCGACCGAAGAAATCTGGGCTGACATCGATGAGGCTCGGAGCGGAGGTTGGCAGAGGAGCCAGTGGCGCAGCGCAGCACCTTGGTGGAGCCTGGGCCGCGGGATTGCGGCTACGGTTGCGCTTTGGGTGTTCCCGCTGACGGCAGTCGCCGGTGGGGCTGCGCTGGCGATCAACCACTGGACCAGCGATGATACTGGGTCGGAGCTTGCGCACTTGGAAATCGGGCACGATCAAGAGCAGGACACCCGACACGGGCATGGGCAGCACGCCGAGTGTGGTGATATAGACACACGCGTAGCTGCGCTCAACGCTCTGCTTCAGATGGAGACAGAACAGGCTCTCCCGATTCTGATGGACGTTCTCGAGCGTCGCGACGTCTGTTCGGTGGAACTGCGACGCAGGGCCGTTTTCCTGATCTCGCAGCATGAAACACGCGAGACCGACGACATTCTGCTCGACGCGGCGATCGAAGACCCTGACGAGGAAGTCCGGCAGCAGGCGGTGTTCTGGCTCGGTCAGCTGTCGAGCGATGAAGCCGTAAGCGCGCTCGAGTCGATCCTGCAGGATGCAGATGATATCGAGCTGAAGAAGAAAGTGATCTTTGCGCTTTCGCAGCACGGCAGCAGCAGGGCCACCCGGATATTGCGCGACATCGCCTTGGATTCGAGAGCCCATGAGGAAGTCAGAGAACAGGCGATCTTCTGGTTGGGTGAGGAGGGCACATCAGAAGACCTATCGGCCCTGATGAACCTCTACGACCGGATGGACAACGATCATCTGAGAGAGAAGATCATCTTCGCTGTGTCGCAAAGTGGGGCAAGCAATGCTGAGGAATGGTTGTTGGGCGTTGCGAGCGATCACCGTGAATCGATGGATCTCAGAGAGAATGCCGTTTTCTGGCTAGGCCAAAGGCAGAGTCAGGCGGCGGTGGAGGCTCTAGAGTCAGTGCTGTTCGGCGGAGTCCAGGAACTTCAGGAGAAAGCGGTGTTCGCGCTTTCGCAGCACGGAAGCAACAGGGCCATGGAACTGCTACGTGGTGTGGTTGTCGACGGGAATGCGCATCCCGAGACAAGGGAGCAGGCGATCTTCTGGTTGGGTCAAGAGGGGTCATCGGAAGACGTCGCGACTCTGATGGATATGTACAGACAGATCCAGAGTCATGATCTGAAGGAGAAGATCATCTTCGCAGTTTCGCAGAATGGAGACAGAGAAGGCGAGGAGTGGCTTCTCGACCTGGCACGCAACGAACGGGAGCCGATGGAACTCAGGAAGAATGCTCTTTTCTGGGTTGGCCAAGAGGGTGACATAGACGCGGCCGACTTGAGAGAACTGTACGACGAAGCTGCCGCATTCGAATTCAAGGAACACGTCATCTTCGTGCTTTCGCAGCGTGACGAACGGGATGCCGTCGAAGAACTGATAACGATTGCCCGCGGCGAGCGGGACGAAGAGCTTCGCGACAAGGCAATATTCTGGCTCGGTCAGACTGACGACCAGAAGGCGGCGGAGTTCTTGGCCGAACTGATCAATAGACCGACGCGGTAATGGAGATCGGAACGATGAAGAGACTAATGATACGGATATTCCCGGTCGCCGCAGTTGCGGCCGGAGTGGCGATCGTGTTCGCGCTACGGGCGGAACATGCGGATACACATGTGACGGTCAAGGTGGACCGCTCGGAAGAGCATGCGGAACACGCCTATGATCATGCCGAACACGTGCAGGAACATGCGGAGCACTACTCGTTCGAGTGTGGCGATGGAGATATGGACACGCGGCTGGCGGCGCTCAACGCTTTGATCACCATGGATGCGGACAAGGCGATGCCTATCTTGATTCCCGTACTCCACAATCGCGACGAATGCTCGGTCGAGCTACGCCGCAAGGCGGTGTTCCTCATCTCTCAACACGACACGGATGAAACGGTCGGGCTCTTACACGGAGCGGCTCTCGACGACCCAGATGAAGAGGTACGGCATCAGGCCGTATTCTGGCTCGGCCAGGTGTCTCGTGGGGACGCGGTGGATGCGCTGGAGTCGATCCTGAATGGTACAGACGACACCGAGCTTCAGGAAAAGGTCATCTTTTCGCTTTCGCAACACGGCAGCAGCCGAGCGAATGCCATCCTTCACGACTATGCGGGTGACAGGAATGGCGTCGAGGATGTTCGCGAGCAGGCGATCTTCTGGCTGGGTCAGGAAGGTACTCGGCAAGATGTCGAGTTCCTGATGGATCTCTATGACGAACTCCAGAGCAGCGAACTCAAGGAGAAGGTGATCTTCTCCGTTTCGCAGGCGTCGCACAGTGAGGGCGGTACCTGGCTGATGAGCCTGGCTAGGAACGAGGCTGAGTCTGTGGACTTCCGGAAGAACGCACTGTTCTGGGCCGGGCAGGAAGGCAACGTCGATGCGTCCGAGTTGAAGAGTGTCTACGAGGATGCCGACAACCGCGAATTGCGTGAGCACGTGATCTTCGTCCTGTCGCAGATTGACGGCACAGACGAAGCGACCACGGTTTTGATTGATATAGCCAAGAGTGAAAACAACACAGAGCTTCGTGACAAGGCCTTGTTCTGGTTAGGAGAGTCGAACTCACCGAAGGCGGCGGCGTTTTTGAGGGAATTGATTAATAGATAATTGTATATGGACGGTTCCGATGCGGTGGTGGAAGCTCTGCGATAGCAGAGACTGAACATCCAACACTCAACATCGAACATCCAACGTCCAACTGGAGCGCACCGTACCCTCCGTTGGATGTTGGACGTTCCTTGTTGGATGTTCAACGTTCAACCCCTCTTACCGCTCTCTTCCCACACCTGTATTTTCCATCCATGCCTACTCTACCTCGCATTACCCGACCCCTCGCAGCCGCAGCATGTATCGTTTGCTTCTCGGTCTCCGGCTGTGCCCGCAACCCCGTCACCGGTGGCTATGAGCTGATGCTTGTCAGTGAAGGCCAAGAGATCGCGATGGGGCAAGAGTACGATCCACAGATCGTGAGCCAATTCGGCCTCTACGACGATGCCGCGATGCAAGAGGTTGTATCGAGTGTCGGGTCGCGCATGGCCGCCGCCTCTGAGCGTCCCAACTTGCCATGGACGTTCAGGGTGGTTGACGACCCGCTTATCAATGCCTTTGCGGTACCTGGTGGATTCGTCTACATGACGAGGGGAATACTCGCTCACTTCGATTCCGAAGCGCAGATGGCTGCCGTGATCGGACACGAGATTGGGCATATCACGGCAAGGCACTCAGCGAGCCAGATCAGCCGTCAGCAGATCGCCCAGGTCGGTTTGGGAGTTGGCGTGATACTGGCGCCGCAACTTGCAGACTTCGCCGGGCTTGCGAGCGCTGGGTTGAGCGTCCTTTTCCTCAAGTTCAGCCGCGATAACGAGCGACAGGCCGATGACCTCGGTTTTCGGTATATGACGAACTCCGGCTACGATCCGCGCGGAATGATTGACGTGTTCGAAATGCTCAACAGGGTGAGCGGTCACCAGGAGGGTGGAGGAATCCCCAACTGGCTATCGACACACCCGGACCCAGGCGATCGGCAGGAGCGAATCACCGCGGCGATCAGCGCGGCCGGTCGTGACTTCTCGAATGCCCGCGAGGCGAAGCGGGAGTACGTCTTGCGTTTGCACGGAATGGTATATGGCGAAAATCCACGTGACGGCTTCTTCAGGGAAGCGCTGTTCCTGCATCCCGATCTTGAATTCCGGTTTGAGTTTCCCTCAGGGTGGACCACCGCGAATCAATCCCACGCCGTGTTGGCGCAGAGCCCCAACGAAGATGCGATGATCCAGTTGCAGTTATCGGAAGCGTCCGACGCGTTGTCGGGACTGCAGGCGTTCATCGCCCAGGAGGGAGTAACTGGTGGCCAGATAAACCAAGGCCTCGTCAACGGTCTCCGGGCCGCCAGTGCCGACTTCTCTGCGCAAAGCGATCAGACGGCACTTCGTGGAAGGGTGAGCTTCATCGAATACAGCGGAAGAGTCTACCAGGCGTTGGGTTTTTCAGTCGAGGCACAGTGGGCCACCTACCAGTCTGGCATTTCACGCACCTTGGGGAGCTTCGCTCAGCTTACCGATCGATCGGCACTCTCCGTTCAGCCGATGCGCATTAGCGTCATAGCTGCCGATCGCTCTATGACCTTGCGGCAATTCAACGAGCGTTACCCTTCATCGGTTCCTCTCGAAGAACTCGCGATGATCAACCAGGCCGAACCATATACGGCTTTTGCCGAGGGCGATCTGGTGAAACGCATCGTGGGCGGGTTGAATCAGTGACCGCTCCCGGCGACGGGAGCGAGTCAGTTACCGGTCCCTCAGGAGGAAGCCCCGCCACTCTGTTGTTCCTGGCAATCTCAGCTGGGGCGGTGCTCACCGTGGGTATCTTGACAGTCCTTGGTGCGGCCGGAATTGTGTCGCCGATTCCAGGTCTTCCACTGACTGTGGTCAGGGTTGTCGGCCTGGTGCTGCTAGTTGTGGTTTTCACGGTGACAGGGATGTTGTCGGGTAGCATCCCTCCGCGTCAGAGTGGTGAGGATGAACGCGCCTGGTGGCAGGCCAATTCCCAGCGGGCTGTCGGCACCTGGGCAATGGCCGAGGGGCTGGCAGTTGTCGGTGGAGTCCTTTACCTGCTGACAAGTGACCTCGTGCCATTGGTGGGTTTGGGTGGCGGTGGTTTCTTGATTCTGTTGTTGAACCGGCCTTTGCGGATGATGGAAGGGTAGGGAATTCCGCGGCTTCAGTTGCGGGAGATGTAGTGGTGAACTTTGCCGCTGATGAACGCGGAAGGACGCGGACGAAAACGGGACTTTGTTGCCCCACCCAACCCCAGCAAACATCCGCGTTACTCAGCGTGATTCCGCGGCAAATTGAATCGCAACGGGATGTTAGACAATGGCCACTCGCACACTGTCGGCTTGACGCGTATCACGATTAGATGTTAGAGGCAGGATTATGAGCTCACGTACGATCGGCGTTGTTTTGGGCATGCTCCTTCTGATGGGCAGTGTCCTCACCGCACCAATGACCGGCCAGGACAACCCGATCCGTCCTCAGGTCACGGTGGGCGTAAGGGCCGGATACCACGATGGTGCTGGCGTCGAAGCATATGGAATACTGAGATATTTTGCGCAGGGTTTCCCGCTCGCACTGAGGCTGGGTGTTTCCCGCACGTCCGTTCAACCGGGCAGTGCCTGGGATGCGCGGCGGGTTTTCATAAACAACAACACCAATGGTGATCCTGAAAAGAAGGGACGCAGCTGGGACGTGAAGCTGGACTTCCTGGCGTCAATCGACCTGCTTCCAAGAGCGAGATCCTACGCCTACGGTGGTGTGCGTCGTGCAAGCTTCACGGGCAATTTCAGGTTCGTTGGAGGAAACGAGGACTTTGACGTCAAGAGCACCCAGTGGGGCGTGGGCGCCGGCCTGGAGAGCTACTTCGTGGTTAGCTCGCGGGTCGACTTCGTCATCAACGGTGGACTGGACTACTTCTTCTCGGGCACGCTATCGGGCCACGACACAGCATACAGCCC
>JBDHHK010000067.1:0-20546 GCA_039589395.1 Gemmatimonadota bacterium | reverse complement strand
CTCCCCATTGGATACTTCGGTCCAGGTAGGTACGGAACGGGTTGAGTCGCAGCGCCCTCTCGGGTCCGAAGTTCCCGGCATAGGTATCACCTATCCACCACATGAAGGTGGCCTGAGGTTCGGGATACGCGACATCGTAGGTCCGCTGCATTTCCGCTATACGATCGAGGGCGCGATCCGTGGGGATATTGGCATGGATTATTCCGTGACGTAGCCCATGATGCGGATTTGCTTCGAGAGCGTTCCAGTAACTTTCCACGGTCCAATCGATTGCCCTGTCACCTATGGCATGAATGCTCACGTGGATTCCAGCATCATGGTACATCTGGACCTGCTCACGTAGCATCTCGGCGTCTACCACTGGGTAACCGTAGTTGCCTCGATCGACGGCTTCGAAGTCCTTGTTCCACTCATCGTAGAGCCACGCTGTGCGTGCTCCCCCGGAGCCATCCAGGTACAGTTTTACCCCACCGGAGATGAGGTGATCATCACCCGTCGATCGATACGGCTTGGTGAACGACTCTATACGACCGATCACCCGCTCTGTTTGTTCGATAGAACGCCCGCCGCTCCACAGCACAAACACGCGGAGGTTGAGATTTCCATCCTGCTGGACCTGTTGATAGGCATCCCACGCTCTCGGTGAGATACCGGGATCCTTCACACCTGTCATGCATTCTTGGTTGAAACCGTAAGCGAGATCGCGGATGCCCTCCCTGATCTGCTCGTCCGTGTAACCCGGTATCATCCGGCTCACAAGGCCCTGCGCCGACTCTTTCAATACTCCGGTGGGTCGGCCGTTCGATTCCCGATCGATGGTGCCGCCCGAGGGATCGGGGGTGTTGCGACTGATTCCGGCCATACGCAACGCAAGGCTGTTGGCCACGCCGTAATGACCCATTGTGTGTGAAAGCCATACGGGGTTGTCTGGTGTCACCGAGTCCAGGTCGGCAGCGTGCACATAGCGGAGCTCTTCGAATTTGCCCTCATCCCATCCGCGTCCCTGGACCCACTCGCCGGGTTCCAAGGTTGCCACCTGCTCCTTTACCTTGGCCACTACTTCGCGGACGCTGTGTACGTTGGGGTAGCTGAGGTCCACAACATACAGGCGGTCGGCACCAGACCCCGCGAAATGAGCGTGCGCGTCCATCAGACCCGGTGTGACCGTCTTGCCGTCCAAGTTCACCCGCCGCGTAGCTGGACCGATCAACCGCTCGACATCTCTATCGGATCCGACGGCTACCACCTTGCCGTCGCGGATGGCCACCGCCTCAGCGATTCGGTCGGTCGCATCGACCGTGAGCACGTTCCCGTTGAGCAAAGCCAAATCGGCCGAGAGCCCACCTGGATCGCATCCCGTGGTCAGTGCGCCAAGGAGTAACATACCGAGGTAGGGGTAACGTTGAACGTGGGTGCGGTCGATCATACAAAACTCCTTCGGGCGCCAAGGCCGAGTGCGAGCCGGAAGCTGGCTTTCCTAAACGCCAAGTATGTGCCAAGGAATCCGGGGTGTCTATCCCATGGCAGCCCACGCTCCTACCTTTCTCCTGACTTTCGTACACGGCATACAACCGATCACCAGAGGATACTGGGTAATGGCCTACCACCGCGTTGTGTTCGTCGGCATACTGTTTTTCGCGTTTCTGCGGCCAGTCCAGCTGCTGGCGCAAGAACACGGAACCTCGTTTGCGCTCAGCGGGGCAAAGATTTTCACGGCCGCGGGTCCGCCCATTGAAAACGGGACTGTCCTCGTCGAGAATGGGAAGATCACTGCGGTAGGCGACAGGATGAACATTCCTCGGGATCTCCCCGTGATCGACGTGGCGGGGAAGACAGTGATTCCTGGGCTCATCGATGAACACTCGCATTTGGGCACCTATGATTTCGGAGATGCAAACGAGTTCAGCGAACCCATAGGTCCGGAGCACCGCGCGCTCGATGCACTTCATATGGAGGTCAGGGATTGGTATGACGCCACGAAAGGTGGCGTTACAACCATTGTGACGGGGCCGGGAAGCGGTGAGAGGATGGGAGGCCAATCGATCACGATCAAGACCTTTGGTGAAGATCTGGATGCGCGCATTCTCAAGGAAAGCAGTGAGCTGAAGATGGCGGTGAATGCGCGCAACATGTCTCACATCCCTACGATCCGCAGCATGTTCCTGAAGGCCAAGGAATACATGGTCAAGTGGGATGATTATGAGGCCGGCGATCGAGAGGGGCCTGCACCGAAACGAGATCTGCGGCTCGAGGCCATCGTCCCCGTCTTGCGCGGAGAGGAAATGGTCCGCTGTCACATTCACTATGCCAGTGACATGATCTCGTTCTTGCGACTAAAGGACGAGTTCGGATTCGACCTGACTTTCATCCACAGTTCAGAAGCCTACAAAGTTGCTGGTGAGATAGCGCGCCGGAACG
The DNA here is from genome assembly GCA_039589395.1 of Gemmatimonadota bacterium. Taxonomy (GTDB): domain Bacteria; phylum Gemmatimonadota; class Gemmatimonadetes; order Gemmatimonadales; family GWC2-71-9; genus JBDGYW01. The sequence goes on along the minus strand of JBDHHK010000067.1, from coordinate 18,128 downwards.
TACCGGTGATCACGCTTCCTCTCGCAACGCGCATAGGTGTGGCGGATGACCTCCTCTTTGGCAATACCGAACTGTACGAAGCTGGTGTGATGGTCAGTCTCCACACGGACCATCCTGTGGTGCATCAAAAGCTCCTTCGCCTCAACGCCGGCATGGCAATCAGATATGGTATGCCCGAGGATTACGCCCTCCGCACTGTGACAATGAACCCGGCCATCAGCAGTAGGATAGACGATAGGGTCGGGAGCATCGAGGTTGGCAAGGACGCGGATCTCGTGGTCCTGGATGGGGTGTGGTATGAACCGAGCACACGGGTCGACATGGTCTTCGTCGATGGTGTGCGCGCCTATGATCGTTCAACTGAGAGCAGATGATCCGGGAGGAGAGTTGAGAAAATGCGTAATACACTAAAGCTTCTTGGTAGCCCGGCAACTACTGCTGTCGTGTTCCTTTGCCTGACGGTATCCACCGGTGTGGCTCAGCAGGTAACTGCGATTCGGGGTGGGACGCTGCTGACGATGATAGGAGAGCCAATCGAGAACGGCACTGTCTTGATCCAAGACGGGAAGATTTCCGCCGTGGGGGCGAATGTCCGCATTCCCGGCAACGCGGCGGTGATCGATGCATCGGGAAAGTACGTCATGCCCGGCATCATCGACGCGATGACTTACTACGGCATCAGACCGTTCGAGTTGAACGACAGGTCGAGTCCCGTCACTCCACAGAACAGAGCGATCCAAGCGTACTACCCATACGGTGATTTCATGCGAGGCAGTACCGGCGTTCAAGTAGACAAAGATCTGATTAGTGGAGGAGTCACCGCTGTGTATATCGCCCCAGGGGACAGGCAGGTGATTGGCGGCCAGGGTGCCGTAGTGAAAACGTGGGGTGAAGACTTTGAAAGTATGATCGTGCGCGAACCCGCCGCAATGGACATGACCATCGGCGAGACCGCCAAGCGAGAGGAACAGAACCCGACGACTCGCATGGGTATTGTCGCGCTGCTCAGACGCACACTCCTCGATGCGCAGGAATACGCTCGACAAGTGGACGAATATGACGAGCAACGTGCAGAGGAGGGCGACGACGCCACTCCGCCCGCCCGGGATCTGGGTAAGGAGGCCTTGTTGGCTCTATTGGCGACCGAGGTCCCGGCACGGATCGAGGTTGATTTTTTGGATGATATTCGGACTGCTATAAGGCTGGCCGAGGAATTCGGTTTCGATCTAATCCTCGACAGCGGTCTCGGCGCGTATAAGATCAAGGAAGTGCTTACTGAGAAAGGCATACCTGTTGTGCTCGGACCTCCCACGCATCCCTTCATCACGGGTGGAGAGGTCAGCATGACTGCCGACCTGTACAATCTGATGAGTGAATACAACGCGGCTGAGCTGACCGAGGCGGGTGTGAAGGTCGCAATTGCGAGTTTTGGTTTTGGCTTCGGCTCTTTCGGCGGCGCGACGCAAGGACGCTGGCTGTTGATCGAAGCAGCGTACGCGACAGGCTATGGGCTGTCGGATGACGATGCGTTGAAGGCTGTCACCCTAAACGCAGCGGAGATCCTCGGAGTCGATGACCGAATCGGCAGCCTGCAGGTAGGAATGGATGCGGATGTCATCGTGCTCGACGGTTATCCTCTCAATGTCAAGACCTGGGTCGACGTTGTGTTGATCAACGGCGAAAAGGTTCATGAAAGGAGCAGGTAGAGGAGCGTTTCGGGAGCGTTATCGATAATCTGACCTAGGTGCGGGTTCGCGCAATCCGAGTGGAGTGCGAATTCTGAGAGTCTGTGCACCCTCCTTGCCGAGAGGAAAGCCAGGGATGAAGGCGGCGGTCATCCTTGCCGGATTCTTGATTCCCTCGCATGCCATCCAGTCGTCGGCCTCGCGCATCAATGCTCGCCCTTCGTCACCCTCCAGCATTTGACCTTTCCGCCGCAAAGACAACGCGTGCCAAAACGCAGATCCGCATTCCTTGAAACGATCGATCGCAAAGCTGAGGTGCTCGAGGGCGGCTGGCAGGTCACCTCGCGTCGATGCGATACCTGCCCGCAACAGCTTGGCTTTGGCGTTGTTGGAAATGACAGAATAGTGACGCTCACGCTCGAGCGCCTTGGCGAGCTTCTCGGCGAGGGCAAGGAGGCGCTTGCGATCGCGTCCTTCGCTCGCGGCCGCAATTGCGCAGGCGGCATACATCCGAAGGCAACGAACCCTTACCGAACGAATCCGTAACACCAGCGACCTCTCCAATGTCGGCCACACCGCGGCGATGTGTTCGTACGCGGCTTCGTTTTCGCATGCGTAGAGGTCGATCATACCCCTCGATAACAGGCAGTTGTAGTGCGGTATGTAGAAAACACCGGACGGACATTGGGCAAGCGCCTTGTCGAGCGCGTCTCTAGCCCCGGGCAGATCGTCAGGACTCAACCACAACAGGGTTGACCAACCCGAGCGAAACATCGTGGCGGCGAACAGGTTCCCCCGGTCCAACGCGTCGTCGAGATACTCTCGGCTGACCCGACATAGGTCTACGATCTTTCCCTCGTCGATCAGTGCCGAAATGTGGTACACCCGAGCGATGTAGAGCGGCCATGCGGAGAGACCCCTCTCTTTGCTGAGAATTTCTTCGGCCTCCACCGCGAAACGCTCCGCTTCCGCGGATCGCCCTCCGTGTACAGCCGATACGGCGCCGATCATCCGACACAGACCGAAGATGGTCCTGGATCCGATGCGCTCGGCCAGCTGTTCTGCTTGCTCCAAAAGGCTCGCCGCCTTGGCTGTCGCTCCCGAACTAGCCGAAAACCCTGCTTCCATAGCCAACGCGCGACCGACACGGTTCGGTTCACCTGCATCCAGGGCGAGCAGTAGGTGCAGAGTCTGATACGCGGCTCCTTGAATGTTGTCGACGAGTGCCATGCCCTCGGCGACAGCCCAGCAGGTGTCGATCCGCGTCAACTGATCGCTGGAGATGTCGACTTCGGCGCGCTCGTCATATTTGAGGCCTCTGATGGCGACCCTGATCCTTCTGCGCACTAAGGCGAAAAGAGCACGTTTGGGAGTTGGAGGTAGTTGCGGTAGCCCGACCTTTCTCAGCACAGTCGCGATCACGGCGAGGCCCTCCGCGATTCGCCCACTCACCAGGTATGCCTGACCGGCGCGGCGCTGAACCTCAATCGCAGTATGCTCGTCGACGTGAGCGATAGCCTCGAGATACTCCCGGACGGCTTCACCTCCCCGTCCCGCACTTGCGAGTGCGTCACCCAAGCCGATGTACCAGCTTCCTATTTCGGTGTTCGAGTCGGCACTCAATTCGATTGCACGCTCGTAAAACAGCGCGGCTCGCTCGAATGCCAGCGCTTTCTGAGCGCCGGCTCCTGCTTTGGCGGCATAAACACTGGCTTTCTGCTTGTCGCCGGCACCAAGGTAGTGCTCGTAGAGAGCTTCGGGATCGTCGACTCCCTTTGCCTCGATACCCTCCGCCAGACGCAAGTGGATGTCCCGTTTCTCTTCCTCCGATAGTCCGCGAGCCAGATTCTCGCGAATTCGGTCGTGGTAGAGGTTTATGCGGTTGGTGGTTGCAGCAACGCGCAACAACCGAGCGAGCCTGAGGCTCGTGATGAGGGGCCGTTCCCCCTCCGTTAGACCCGCTGCCTGAAACGCCACGTCAGCGTCGATGGGCAGACCGGCCACCGCCAGTGCTTCGCTCAGGGCCCTGGCGCCTTCGGGTAACTGCTCGAATCGTGCATTCAACATGTCTTCCAGTTTCAGAGATTTGCCCCTTCCTTCGCTTCCAGCCTCGAGGGCGACACGTACCATTTGGTCGAGCAGGAAGGGGTTGCCGTCCGATTCTTGTGCAATCGAGCGGGCATATCCGAATGAATCGGAACGCCAATCGGACAACATCTCTTGAGCGTAGTTGGCTGCATCCGTGTGACTGAGTGGACCAACCTCGAGCACCATCCTGTCCATCTCTGGAGCTGTATCGAGTAGCCTTGTCAGCAACGGTACGCTGGCTACCTCCTCACTTCGAAAGCTCAGAATGAAGAAGACACGCAAGTTTTCCATTGACCGTAGCACATCGTCCAACACATCGGTGCTGTCACGATCTACCCACTGCAGATCGTCGATGTGCAGCACCAAGGGCCGTTCTCTGGAGATGTCCGCCAGTGTCTCACGGAAAGCAGTGAAGGCCCTGCGCCTGAGTTCCCACTGATCTGTTATACCCAGCGCTCCGGCCGCTTTGCGCTCTACCGCGGGTACGCGCCTGAGAACCGGGAATACGTGTGCGAGGGCTGCAGTGTCTTTCGGCAAACGAGGCTCGAGGAATCGCTCCTCCAACCCGCGGAGCAGCCTGCTCAGCATGTCGACGACACCATCGAATGCCTTGAATGGGACTGACTCGCTGGCGTAACAGCGCCCGGCAAGCACCACGGCTCGTTCGTCACGTACCAAGGAGTCGGTGAAGTGTCGGACCAGCGTCGTCTTTCCGATGCCTGAAGGGCCGAGCACGCACATGGAGACCGTGTTACCACGCGTCACGTCGGCGAATGCAGCTTCGAGGGCTTCTAGATGTGTGCTGCGACCTACTAGAGAGCCCGGTTTGCTCGAATGGGATTGCCGGTCGATCAGTACTGCTGGCTCGGATATTCGAAGGTCGTTCAGAAGCTCGTGATCCGATGGTCGGTCTGGTGGATCACGTGCGAGCAATGACACGCATAGTTCGACGAGGTCATTTGGCAGGCCAGTGGCAAACTCATCAGGGCGCGGCGCGTCAACCTCGCGCTTTTGCTTGAACACCTCCGTCAACGGCCCAGAAAATGGCAGTCTTCCAGTGAGTGCCTCGAAGAGGAGTACACCGAGGGCGTACACGTCGCTTTCCGGTCCACATGCCTCACCGGCACACTGCTCGGGCGCCATGTATCCCACGGTCCCGGATATGGCATGTTCCGCTGTCTCGATTTGCTGCGATCGGGCGATATCCGCCGTTATGCCGAAGTCCAAGATCTTCACGTGTCCGTCACTCGTAACGAGCACGTTCGAAGGCTTCAAGTCACGGTGTATCTTCCCGGCCCTATGCAGTGCGGTCACGCCCTGCAGAAGTTGGTGCATTGTCTGCCTCAACCGCATCGCATCGAGCACTCCGCTGCCGGACCCCGCCGCAACAGTCATCTGGCTCAGATGCTGAGCCGAGCTATCGACTGGATCGATCTCGGTTATGTCGGTTTCAGTGGTGGCGCTCGAACTGGGCCTCACGTGCTCGATGAAACTCACACCGTCTACGAACTCCATGGTGAAGAACCAGACATTCTCGTGGGCCACGAGTTCATATAGTTGAACCAAATTTTCGTGTGCGACGTCTGCCAACGCCCGAAACTCTTGCTTGAACCGGAAGATGGTTGAGGGGTCGATGCGGTGAAGCGTTTTGAGCGCGATGGTCTCTCCACGCTTTCGGTCGTGAACGCGGTACACCGTTCCCATCGCACCCGTGCCGAGTTCACCTTCGATGACGTAGGCGTCGCCAATGGCGGATCTGAGGCGGTCGAGAAAATCTTTCATGGTGATAGGTTGGTTGGCCCGCTTGCCCTAAGATATGGGCGGCGGCGGTGCAGGGCTAGAGAGTGTGAACGTTAGTTGCCGCCGACTTCCCTGGCGCTGACGGTCTTATGGTCGCATCTTAGCGAATCATGGGCGATACCGTCGATAGCCTGAAAACCGCTCTTTCCGACCGCTATACGATCGAACGTGAGTTGGGTAGGGGTGGCATGGCGGCCGTTTACCTCGCTACGGATTCGAAACACGAGCGTTTGGTCGCGGTGAAGGTCCTCCATCCAGAGATCGCCGAGGCGATTGGGCCAGAGCGGTTTCTGCGCGAGATGAAGACCACAGCGCAACTCAATCATCCTCATATCTTGCCGCTGCTCGACTCGGGTGAAGCGGATGGGTTCCTGTTCTACACCATGCCGTACGTTGACGGTGAATCGCTCCGCGAGCAGTTGAGCCGCGACAAGCAGCTATCTATTGAAGACGCCCTCAAGTACGCCGCTGAGGTCGCGGAAGCGCTTGGATCGGCGCACCGGCACAACGTGCTCCATAGAGACATCAAGCCGGAAAACATCCTCCTCGAAGAGGGCCACGCCGTCGTTGCCGATTTCGGGATAGCACGGGCGATATCGGAAGTGGGCAGCGATAGGCTCACGGACACGGGATTCTCCGTGGGTACTCCACCATACATGAGTCCCGAGCAGGCTGCCGGCGAGCGCACGCTCGACGGCCGCAGCGACATTTATGCTCTAGGTTGTGTTCTGTACGAGATGTTGGCCGGTCAGGTGCCGTTCACAGGCCCGACGGCCGAGAGTGTCGTTCGACAACATCTCGCAAACAAGCCACAGCCGGTCACACAACTGCGTCCTTCGGTCCCCGACGCCGTGTCGAGAACACTCGAGCGCTCACTTGCCAAGGCACCCGCAGACCGGCAGCCGACGGCGGACGCGTTTGCGGCAGAGATGCGGTCAGAGGTGGCCACGATCATCTCGGGTGGCGCAAAGAGCACAGCCTTGCCCAAATACCCGTATCGAAACTTGGGTGCCATAGCTGGAGTCACGCTGCTGCTGCTCGCCGTCATCTATGGTCTCATGATGATTTTGGGCTTACCCAACTGGGTGCTCGCCGCTGCGGCCGCGATGGCCGTGGCGGGTTCACCATTGCTCGTGTTCACCGGACACGTTGAACGAGCTAGATCGGCAACAGTACCGGTGAGCGTTGATGGAATGCTGGGCCGTGTTCACGGCTGGATCTCGTGGCGCCGCTACGTAGTCAGCGCTTTGCTCGCCTTCTCAGTTCTGGGCGTAGTTACCGCGGCCCATATGGCCTCCCGTGCTCTTGGGATCGGCCCAGCCGCAACGCTGATGACGCAGGGTGTCTTGGGTGAACAGGATGCGCTCATTCTCGCGGATTTCGACGACTACACTGGCGATTCGACTCTGGCGCCGGCGCTCACGGAAGCCATCCGCACGGATCTCGCCCAGTCGCCCGTTGTCACGCTCATATCTCCTGCTGAGGTCGCTGCGGCCCTGTCTCGCATGGAGCGATCTGACGATGCGCCCCTCACATTGCCCGTGGTGCTAGAGATTGCGCAGAGGGATGGTCTCAAGGCGGTCGTTGCAGGTGAGGTCCACTCCGCCGGCACTGGCTACTTACTTTCGGCGCAAGTTGTCGCGGCCGAGTCCAACGACGTGTTGGCGGCGGTGCGTGCAATTGCGCGCGACTCGACAGAGATCGTGGATGCCATTGATGAGATATCCGCCAAGATCAGGGAGCGCGTGGGCGAGTCACTCAAGACAATCCGTCGCTCGCCGGCGCTTTCCAGCGTAACCACCGCTTCACTCCCAGCGTTGCGGCGTTACACCGACGCAGTAGTGGCAGACGATAAGGGGGACGGCGACAGAGCACTTTCTCTGCTCGAGGAAGCTGTCACGATCGATACCGCTTTTGCAATGGCATTCCGCAAGCTGGGCATGATTCTGCGCAACCGGAGAATGTCGCGGACGCGGAGGATGCATGCTTTCACGAAGGCGTACGAGCACCGCGATAGACTCACCGAGCGCGAGCGGTACTTGGCCATGGCGGCGTACGAGGAGCATGTGACGGGCAATAACGATCGAGCTATTCAGGCTTACGAGGCGCTGCTTCGTTTGGACCCCGATGACTCCTGGGCGCTCAACAACCTCGGCGTCCAATATGGAGGCCGTCGTGAGTATTCGCGTGCGGTGGAGGCGTATGCCCGGGCATTCGAGGCCGATACCGCCAATTCTCTCTCAATCACGAACCTGGTGATTGCCCACGCCAACAATGGCGACCTTCCTGGTGCGGACAGTGCAATCAGCGTTGCGCTTCGCCTGTTTCCGGCGATTCCCCAAGTGGCCGAATGCCAGGCCCAGCTGGCATATGCCCGGGGCGAACACGATCGTGTCCTTGCCATCATTGATTCGCTGCAGGAGACCTCTCAAAGTCCATACTGGAGAGATTTCCGCACGAATCTGTTCCGCTCGTTCGTGCACGCGGGCCGTGGTAGGTCGGGAGAGTTTCGCCAACAGTTCGCACAGGTAACAATGTTTCTTGAGCGAGCGGGTCTTTACGGAACCTCGCTCAATCTCACAACTGCAGCGGTCGGTTATGAGTTGCTTGTGCGTGGTGACCGCGAGGACGCGCTCTCCCGACTGGGGGCAGCTCTCGAGCGCCACCCTTTGGACGAGATCCCCCCGGCGGAACGTCCCTACGCCAGTCTTGCCCGCATATTCGCTACCTTGGGGCAGGCGGAGAGGGCCAGGCAGTTCATTGCCGAGGCCGAGCGGGTATTGGACCAGGGCCTTTTGCGGCAGGCTTCACCCGCACTCCATCGCGCAGCCGGTCGGATCGCATTGGCGGAAGGTCGCAATGCCGACGCTATCAGCGACTTTAGATCAGCAGATGCCGAGTTTGACTGCGAGATTTGCCCGCTGGAAGGTCTGGGAACGGCCTACCGTCTGGCGGGTCAGCCAGACTCGGCGATTGCGGTTTTCGAACGTTTTGTGGACGCCTCGTATGCGTATACCACCCGAATGGTCTATGACGCTGTGTGGTTGCCGAGTATCTACATCCAGCTCGGCGAACTGTACGAGGAGCTCGGCAATCAGGAGAATGCGGTTCACTATTACAACGAGTTCGTGGAGCTCTGGTCGGACGCTGACCCCGAGCTACAACCGCGCGTTGAAGACGCGAGGCAGCGTATCGCACGACTTGTCGGGGAGCCGAGGAGGTAGGGAGTCAACAGCGATTGCAGTTTGCTGATCGGTGATCCTAGAACGTCACCGTCGCCCCAACCGCAACGCCGTCTCGATTGGGTTTGACACTTATGCGTGTCTCACCAAACCGAACGCCGAGCAACCGGTTGTCTCCCTCGTTCCTTGACAGGGCGTACCCTGTCACCGCGCCCACAGCCGGCAGGCCCCACAACGCGACATAAAATGAAGCATAGTCTGCATCGAGCGACGGCATTGCCATGACGAACAATATCAAGCCTGAAAAGCCTCCGAGTAAAGCTGAACCGAATGTACCGGAGTCATGGGTTAGGTCGCCGACTACACTCGCCCCGATTGCGCCGCCCACCACCGAGCCGATCATGGCTCCGTAGAAGGTCTCCAACAGGCCGGGACTGTCGCCGCCACTGGTAGCTGCTGCGGCGCCGAGGTATGCGAATGCGATGCTCGTGCCGACTGCGCCAGCCGCCGCACCAACCGTCTCGAGCGCGAACCGGCTCTGAAGCCTTGACTCCCAGTGTGGCGATGGAGCTTGACCCTGCAAATTCGCATACGGGATTATCGACCAGACCAATAGAATGGCGACGGCGCCGCGCATCAGCATCTCCTCGTAAACTGTGCTTTAAAGCTTACGGAAGCGCTGTCAAGCGGCAGTCAAGCCAGCAGAATCTCTCCGTCGCGAATCACTTCTTCGCTATCCAGCCACACCGACGGTTTCCGTATGATCGCGTCGAAGTGGGTTTTTGCCTGAACCACCCCTCCGAGGCTCGATGAAGTTCCGATGCCGATGTGTATCGTACCATTGACACCTTCGTCGTTTAACATTTCACCGGTGAACTCGCGGCACTCTGGATTTAGGCCAATCGCGAACTGCGCGATGTTGTAGACCCATTTGTCATTCTGCCGGGCTAGGAGGTCTCTGAGAAAGCCTGCCTGGTTGCCGCCCTCGATCGAACGCACGAAACCGCCGGATATTGCGAACCGTACTGGCTCTGCGATGACGCCAACTCCATAGTACGGAATGCTGCCGTCCACCACCAAAACACCTTCGGTGGTTCCTTCGACCGGTGACGTGTTGGCTTCGATGTTTGGCACTGCAGTGAAACCAGGTTGATCCACGATGCACGCGTGGCTGTTTCCAGACCTGCCTTCGATGCTGAACGAGAGATCTGTGCCGGCGGGATTGGTGACTCTGACAAGCGACGCAGCGGAGAGGCGTCGGGCCGTAGCCTGACAGAGCAAACGCCGGGTCGCGAAGTCGGCGAAAAGGCCGCCTTCGTCCATCATACGCTCCGTGAATGCCGACATCGATACGACTCTAGCACCCTCAGCTATTGCCGAACGTACTGCAGCCGTATGGGAAAGTGCATGAGTAACAGGTAGATAGATCACGTCTGCCAGGTTCATCGCTGCAGATACCGGTGCCGTAGGTTCTTCGTTATCGATAGATCGAGGTGGGGAAACAACGACGGATGCTTCACCACCGACTGCTGTCGCTGCTTTCGCAACTTCACGAGCTATGTTCACGCGATCGGCATCTGTCACGATCACTACGTGTTCACCGCTTCGCACGCCGGCACACGTTTCTACGAGGACCTTTGCTCCGCGCTGCATCAGACCAGCACCTCAGCTCCCCGTTGCACTACGGTTCCATCGATTTCGATCGTAGGATCCCACATCAAGAGGTCGTAGTGCGTGGGTGCAACCACAGAACCGCCCAACGTGTGACTCGTGCCGATTCCGATGTGGATGGTTCCAAGCACTCCTTCGTCGTCCAGCATTCGCCCGGTGAGTTTCGCGTTCGGGTTGAGTCCAATGCCTAGCTCTGCGACGTTGAAGCAATTGCGGTTTTGGTGTACTTCGAGAGCCTCACGAAGAACCAATGCTTGCTCGCCACCCTCCATACTCGTGATGAAGCCGTCCTCGACTTTGCAGATGATTGGCTCTTTCAGCACGCCAATGCCAAGGTATGGCACGCTGGCGTCGGCAATGAGAATCCCGTTTGCGGAGCCCTCCAACGGTACCACGTTCACTTCAATGTCTGGTACCGGCGCGAGTTGCCCCGGGTCGGGGATGTTGGTCAACATGTTCACCCGTCGATCTGCGATGGAAAAGCTCAGGTCCGTCCCCTTCGGCGATGTGAGACGTAACATCTCACCATCGTTCAACGCCGCTCCCAGCCTCCGGCACACCTCTGCTTGAGCTTCGAAGTCGGTTTCGAGTAGACCGGCAGAGGTGATGATCTCCCCGGTGTAAGCTGTCATTAGGATCGCACGGGCACCTCGGTCGAGTGCTGATCGTACGGCCCGAGTATGCGTGATCGACACAGATACGGGCGAGAAGATCACGTTTGCCTCTGCCATCGCTGCCGCAACCGGCGGAGGCGGTTCCTGACCGTCCTGTGATCGTTGCGGGATGATGCAGGTGACTACGCTGGCTCCAACCGCGTTCGCTGCTTCACCAACGAGTTCCGCGATTGTCAAGAGCTTTTGGTCCGTCACGATCACCACGCTCTCACCCGGTTGCACCCGTCCGTTTACGGATACGAGCGTCTGTGCGCCGAGCTCGCGCTTGCTGTTCGCCATTTCACTCCCTTGGCCCAGAGGCGTAAAGTGAATGTCCAATATCCAACAAGGAATGTCCAATATCCAAGTGTTCTGGTCCGAGTCACATGGAAACTGGACGTTGGACATTGGCTATTGGGCATTCCACCGACTCCACTCGCTGTTGCACCGTTCTTGTCGAACACCTAGTGTTTTGGATGCTTCAGCTCCGCAAGATCCCTGCATACGTCTTCACCTTCGCCGCGCTCGTTACCGGCATCGCACTCGGTGGCGTATTCACCGAGTTACTGGGGCCGGTTGCACGCGGAACCACGATCTTGATTCGAGTGATCGTGGCGCTGGTACCGGTGCTCATTGTACTTGCACTGAGCCCCGCGGTTGCCACTCTGGTACGACGAGGTCTTGCGGGCCGGTTTGCCGGATCTGTCATTCTCTGGTACCTGCTCAGCTCAGCCGTGGCCGGGTTCTTTGGGCTGCTCGTTTCATCACTCATCTTTAGGATCCCGTTCGCGAGTGACGGTGGTGGTGCGTGGAGTGAGGCGGCCAAGATGTTCCGGGCGTTCGTCGAACAACCAGGCGCGTCGCTGCCTCTGGTGGCTATTGTGGCTGCTGTGGTTGTAGGTGCGGTTGCGGTTCGGGTCGAACCCCTGTACGCACTGCTTCAGAAAGTGGAGCGGGCGATCGCAGACATGGGCGGCAAGATCGGCTATGCCATGATCCCGCTCGTGTTTCTTTTCGGGATCTCGATCGGTGTCCGGTTCGGTGCTCGACTTGGAATGGGCCACTACGCGACGATGACGGTTTACACAGCCGGGATGTGTTTTGTCTGGTGGCTGTTCTACCTGTTCGTAATCGTCCGGCGACTTGCAGGGCGCCAAGTCGGCCGCGTGATCACGGAGTATTACGTGCCAACCGCCGTCTTCGCTGCGGGAACCTGCTCATCGCTTGCCACACTCCCGGTCAACCTCTCGAGTGCAAAGCAGTACGGAATACGGGACGAGGTCGCTGATTTCGTTTTGCCGATCGGCGCCGTGATCAATCTCGATGCCAGTACCCTCATGTACATGGCGTACGCACCATTCGTATTGACGTACGTGTTCGGTATCGAAATCAGCTGGACCATATTGCTCGTTGCATGGCCGGCTCTCGTGCTCTTCACGGTTGCTGCACCCGGTCTTCCGGCTGGCATTGGCACTGCTCTTTGGAGCGCAACACTGTTCGCCTCGATGGTTGGTTTGACGGGTCAGACGCAGGCCGATTTTGTTGCCACGTGGGTCGCTCTCTCCGGCGGCCTGCCGGACATGTTCCGAACTGCCACCAACTGCACCGGAGACGGGTTCACCGCGATGGTGTTCGACAGTTGGTTCGAGAAGTTGTTCGCGAAGGGTTGACCAAGATCCCGACGTCACCATTCGCTTCCATCTAGTCCACAATTGTTATCGACTGGAGATTGACAGGAGTCCTATAGCTATGTACAATACCTATGAATAGATTAGGGGTAAACATGTAAGGGGTCATCATGAGTGACGAAAAGGCAAAACTGCTCCAGGGCACATTGGACGTTCTGATAATGAAGGCCCTTCAGGGCGGGCCAAGGCACGGATATGCGCTGTCAACCTGGATTCGCGAGACTACCAGCGGCGTGTTCGACATCGAGGACGGTGCTTTGTACACGGCACTCCATCGGATGGAAAGACGCAAACTGCTCAGCTCAGAATGGGGCAAATCTGATACGAATCGCAGGGTGAAGTCGTACAGCCTGACCGCAGACGGGCGCAAACAACTCGAGGTTCGATCTGATATCTGGAGCGAATACGCCGATGCAGTCGCAAAGGTGCTGCAGTCCTGATGAAGAACCAGCGAGAAGGACGTTGGTCCAACCGGCAGGACAAGCCACGCGGAAAAGTCTTGTCAGATCTCGACGACGAGATTCGGTACCACTTCGAGGAGAGCGTCAAGGACCTGATGGCTCGGGGGCTTTCGCGCGACGAGGCCACTCGGGATACCGAGCGGCGTTTCGGTGATCTCCCCCATTATCGGCGGGAATTGGAGCGCATCAATCGCAACCGCTTCACTGAGGCTGCGAGTCGTGGCTGGGTCAAGGTGATGGGAGTATGGCAGGATGTCAAACACGCTACTCGCACGTTAATGCAGCACCGTTCGTTCACTTTGGCCGCAGTGCTCTCGCTGGCGTTGGGCATTGGTGCCAACACGGCCATCTTCAGCCTCGTCAACTCCCTGTTGATGCGACCGTTGGGCGTGGCAGATGCCGAACGGTTGGTCGCTGTGTATACGTCTCAAACGGGCGGTTTACTTCACGGCAACACATCATATCCCGACTATCTGGATTACAAGGAGCGGAATGAGGTCTTCTCCGGTATCGCGGCGCACATGTTTGCCCCGATGGCCATCAGCGGACCCGATCAGTCGTCTGTTGTTTGGGGACAGCTCGTGAGCTGGGATTACTTCACGGTATTGGGTGTTGCCCCTCGACTCGGAAGGGCGTTTCTGCCCGAGGAAGACGACGCTTTTGGTGCCAGTCCCGTGACTGTCTTGAATTTTGGAACCTGGCGAGATCGATTCGGCTCTGATCCCGATATCATCGGTCGCACAATCCGTATCAACGACCACCCGTTTACGGTGATTGGAGTTGCGCCCCCGGGTTTCACGGGGCTGACGCCGCTACTCGAGCCTGCTCTGTGGGCACCGTTGGCGATGTTTGAACAGGCGTTGCCGTTTACGCCGAACGTCCAGAGCCGTTTTGATCCCTGGTTGCAGCTCACCGGTCGTTTGAGAACTTCTGTTACCAAGAATGAAGCACAGTCTTCGTTGAACGTACTCGCCACGAACCTCGCATCGACATTTCCCGATTTCAATTCGAACAAAGGCATAGTACTCGAGGAACTCGACGGAGGACGGCTCGGCACTCCTGAGGCGACGGGTGGAGTGCAGAACCTGCTGACAATCTTGTTGGGCGTTGTCGGCTTCGTATTGTTGGTTGCCTGTTTTAACGTGGCCAACCTGCAACTTGCCAAGGCGAGCGGACGCCGCCGCGAAATCGCGCTACGGTTTTCTCTCGGTGCCTCTCGGTGGCGCATAGTACGACAACTCCTGATGGAAAGCGCACTGCTGGCGTTGATTGCGGGAGCTGTTGGGCTGGCATTGGGAATGGTCGCCGCTGATGCTCTGCAGGCGCTTCAACCCCGCGCGGAAGTTCCAATAGCACTCCCCACTACTCTCGATTGGCGTGTGCTCGGCTTCACTCTCCTTGTGGCTGTGTCCACCGGCCTGCTGTTCGGACTCGTTCCCGCATTACAGGTGCTTCGTCGAAGCCAGGCTGATGCTCTGAAGGATCACAGCTTTACGGCATCCCAGAGCACCGGGAAAGCGCGTCTGCAGAGCTCACTAGTTGTTGCCCAGGTGGCTCTCTCGCTGGTTCTTTTGACCGGAGCGGGTCTGTTCGTACGTAGTCTTCAGAACACGCTGGCAATCGATCCCGGCTTCGATCTCAGGGACGGTGTGATAATCCCTGTCAACTTCGGGTTTACCCAACACGATGAGGCCGAGGGAATAGTGTTGCGTCAGCGTTTGCTCGAGCGAGTTGCCTCAACGCCCGGAGTCGAGTCAGCAGCCCTATCTGCTTTCTTACCACTCGGAATGGTCCACGGCCATCATGACGTTGTTGTGGATGGGTACGAGCCTGCACCGGATGAGTATATGCTCGTGAAACGAAACATGATCTCACCCGGATATTGCGAGACTATGGGGATCCGCGTGGTGGCAGGGCGGGCGATAGACGAACGGGATACCGACTACTCCGAGCCAGTTGCGATGATCAACGAGACCATGGCGCGACGCTTCTGGCGAGACCAGGATCCCATTGGACGAACCGTTCAAGCGGATCTGGGCATTAGCTACACGGTCATTGGCGTGATAGAAGATGGCAAGTACTCCTCGTTACAGGGTCCGTCCGAACCGTACTTCGCCTTGCCACTTGGGCAAGGAGAGTATGTGCAACGAGTGAATTTGGTTGTGCACACTTCAGGTGCGCCAAACACTATGGTGGAGCAGTTATCCGCCGAAGTGCGCGATCTGTTGCCGAGTGTGCCACAATCAACGGTACTCACCATGCCTCAGTATCTGGAGTACTCCGCCGGGGGCGCATCAGCCCCAGCGATACTCGTGGGCACATTCAGCATCCTGGCGTTGGTGTTGGCCGCAGTAGGGCTGTATGGTGTGATGTCTTATACCGTGAGTCAGCGGGCACGCGAGTTCGGTGTCCGCATGGCTCTGGGTGCAACGCAGACTGGGATAACGAAAACGGTATTGAGGCGAGGATTCAGAACAACCGTTTTCGGTGTAGGGATTGGCATAGTGCTGGCAGTTGGGGCCACCAGGTTGTTGGCCGGACTGCTCTACGGCGTCAACACATTGGACCCGATCGTGTTCACGCTGGTTGCGATTACACTCCTCGCCGTCGGCCAGCTGGCGAGCTACCTGCCGGCGCGCATCGCTGCAAAGACGGATCCTATGCAGACGCTGCGGCTGGAGTAGGGGAAGCCCCCCTACCTCACCGCAGCCGCATACAACGGATTGAACAGCAGTTTGAACGCATTCTGCGACTGCGCTCTAGTATCTGGCCGGAATCCGATCAAGACCACCTGTCCCTCGCCCAGGGGTATCCGCATAGCAGCTGGGCGGCCTGCCAAGTAACGGTCGCCACCAATCGCCCAGCCGTCGGCGAGTACATTCTGGTCGGGGTATCGAGCGTAAATCGCGATGTCGCGTTCCTGAGTTTGCTCGCCTGCAGATGACGACTCTTCATCTGATGGTGGTACCACGTTCATTATTACGCGATGTTGCCAGAAGAGGGCAAAAGCCTCCTCCGCCATGCCGTATGCGAGCGGGTCGTCTGGGTCGGGGCTGAATCGAATCACCGAGCCCGGAGCGTAAAACTGTCGTGGATCCACGTTCGCGATTGAGTTTCTCACAGGAAGACCAAACATAGTCGTGGCGAACTCGACCGAATTGTGGAATGCCATCAGCCATCCACCATCTGATACATACTGCTTCAGCGCGGCAGCGCCCTCGACCCCCATTCCTCCTACATACTGGGAGGGCATTGTCATTGGAGCATGCCCGTTCAGGATCGATTCGTATCCTTGATCGGGTAGCATGATGATGTCGAAACGGTCTAGATCGCCTGTGCGGATGTCTCCGTCGTGCAAGGTCTCCACATCGAACTCGTACTGATCCAGAACCCAGCGCGTCCAGCCCTCTGCCATGTTCGACACATAGCTCTGGTAGATGCCTACTCTCGGAGCCGTGAACGCCTGAACCGGTGTATCGAGATCTTCACTGAGAACGTGGAAGTTCAAACCCAACTCTTCTGCCAAACGTTCAACGAGTGCTCTGTCCGCACGCGTCACGACGAATGAACCTGCCGGCCAATCTTCTCCTCCCGCCTGCAATGGCTCAGTCGTCCAGGCTACACGAGCTCCATCGGCCAACAGACGGTTCACCGCTTGAACACTTGCGTTATACGCTCGAGACAGCAGGTAACCACGCGAACCAGAACCGTGGATTTCGCCCGGCGCCGGGGTGGCCTCGGCGATCGCCGGACCGGGCATCTCGAACTGCTCCGCCGCCCTATGGAACGAGACACCAAGCTGATTCGGTAGGTTGTACCCAGTTACATCGTAGGGTCGTTCCGGCGGTCCACCGGGGTAGTCAAAGCGATCTGGATATTGCTTGGGCTCCATCAGGTCGATCACCCAAGGTCGGAACGCCTGCGGCGGAATGACATAGCTGCCCGCCGCGAATTGCTGCTCCGCCGCCCGGAAAGAAGCCTCAGCCTGGTGAACGCGAACGCCCCCTTGACGCAATACCTGGATCAGCTTCACGGCCGCACCCGGATCGTGTTGCTCGGCTGGGTCTACGACATACGCGAACGGCCCGTCCTCAGCGGCCATCCCTCTGGCAGTTTGACGCTTGCCCATATGATAGATGTTGTACAGGTAGTTCTGCCTGAGTCGTGCCGCGGCATCCAGCGCTGCTTTGGACGCGGTCATCACGTAGTCGACGGCATCGCCTATCCGCCACCAACCACCCTCCCACGGCACCGGGTAATTCATGCTCGGCAGGCGGGTGGAGAGTGGAACGCCGCGCGAAAAAGTCTCGCCAATTTCCTCGTCTGTGTAGAAGTGCGGCGTGGCGTAGTTGTAAAGAGCGGTCTCTGTGAAGAGACCTAGGATATTATGGAACTGTGGTGATGCATGCATGAACCCCGCAGACCAGGCTACACGGTAGTTGATCGCCGTGGTGACCCCGGGCTTTCCCTCCTTCATGAATCTCTGCAGCATATACTGACCCAAGTGGCTGTAGCTGCTGACTATCAACGGATCGAGATGGTGGTTGAGGGGGTCGATCGCGGGCGGCACCCAAATGCGGCCCGGAAATGGCCCAGTTTGGTGGTGGTTGTAGAATATCTGCGGGAACCAGTCGTGATAGAGCACGTTGGCCAACGCCTGAGTCTCCAGCTGCGTGAACATGTAGGCGTCGCGATTGTTATCGTGGCCCACGTAATGATGGTAGAGCTCGGGTACAGGTGATGTCTCGAAAGGTGTCCCTAGGTTGCTCCTGTACCAGCTGGTGACGATGTCGAGCCCATCAGGGTTCATGTTCGGCATCAGGAGCAGCAGAACGTTGTCACGGATGTTTCGAGCTTCCGCCGACTCGTCCGTTGCCAGCCAATGCGCCAGCAACGGTGT
>JBDHHK010000066.1:0-20559 GCA_039589395.1 Gemmatimonadota bacterium | reverse complement strand
GCATCGAGAATCCCGAGCGCAAATCGTATGAGATCACTGGGAGTGGTCCAGAGTCCTGCCGCCGCCATCTCCGGATAGACGTGCCACTTGTGCTCGACCTCCGCTCCGCCCACTCTGTAGGCTGTGGCAGCTTCAGAGTGTCGCCCCTCCGATAGGGGTTGCTCGTAGGTGCTGAGGATCATCCCGAAAGGACGCAATACCCAATCATACAACACTTCTGGGAACGGCTGGCGGGTCAGGTCTGTCACTAGCAGCTGCATCACCGTGTACCCACCACCGGAATACCGCCACAGCCCACCCGGCGTTGTGTCTACCCGGATTGGATCAGTGTTCCCTGCTCCATCGAGAACCTCGACTGTGGTTGGAATGCGCTCTTCACGCGAGTAACCTGGAAACCCGTGAACGGTCATTCCAGCTGAATGAGTAACGAGCCTACGCAGAGTCACACGCTCGGAAGCGACATGGCGGTTCTCCGGAACCTGCCAACTCCGGAGAAGCTCGTTTACGTCCTGGTCAAGCGTTACCATACCATCATCCACCAATTTGAGAGCAGCAGTTGCCGCAACGGGCTTGGAGATCGATGCCGCCTGGAAGAGCGTGTTAGGAGTGGCTGATCGCCCCTCGGCAACGTCGGCCAGACCGTACGCCTTTGCCCATTCGATCACCCCATTTTCCATAACGGCAATGCTCACCGCCGGCACGCCGAGGTGTTCCAGTCGTTGCTCGAGCGTTTCCTTTACGACAGGTTCGCCTTGGATCGGAATCCCCGCGATGATGCCATTTTCAAAGGCTGCAATGAGTTCGTCGACGTCTTCCTGCGACTGGGCAGCCTGACATGCGAGGAACGGCAATAACAACGGCACCCAAAGTCTTTTCATCAAACGATCCTTTTGGTTTGCCTCAGATGCGGGTGGATGAACCCGAAACAACAATTGGCAGTATTGTGAGTTGTGAATAGTACGTAGTGAGTTGGCTTTCGTCGGGGCAATCTCGCCTCGCTCACTCACAACTCACAACTCACTACTCACGTCCTCCGTCACCCACCACTCGTCGACATGGCGCAACCAGGTACGCGCAGCTCATTGAACGACCGATCAAGAATGCTGCAACCGCGGACGTGACCCCGACCACACCGAAGCCCGAGGCGAAGACCGGGAAACACAACACCACCAATCCAACCTCCGTGATGGTGGCCCACGTTATCGGGCCTGTCTGTTTGCCGTTCACGAGTATCGCGCGTTGGAGAGACAGCAATACGCTGAGTCCGGGCACGGGAATGAGGATGATCATAGGCAAGATGGCAAATCGTGCGAGATCTGGTGCGAGCCCCGAGACGGCAATGAACCAGAAGTCGGATGCCGGGGTGAGCGCGACCAGCGCCAATCCGGCTGAAGACGCCAGGCCCAAATACCACGCAAATCGGCCAAGTTCAGGCAGATGCTGATGTCGATCACCTAAGAGTGCGATGGCAACTTCTTGGTAGCTCAATCCCAGTGAGCGAAATACGAACGAAACCGCTCCGACTACCGGGAACACCGCAAGTGATTCGAGCGGAGATGGTGCACGGCCCATGAAAAACGTCAGCATCGGTTGAAGCGCGAGGCCAATGATCGAGGTTAGCGCTAGGGGATAGTAGAAGTGCGCGATACGAAGATAGCCGAGCTGTTCACCGACTTCGTCTCCGTCACCATCAATCGCCAATACCTTTCGCACCGACGATCGTGCCATCACCCTGCTGGCTATGGCTTCGAGTGTGACCCCAATAGACAAAGCCGCCGCGCCCACATATGCACCTGGCAACTCGAACCAGCGGTAGAGCAAGATTGCAGTCGTTGCCATGGTCGACAGCCTCACCACCGTACCGTATGCGACGTATCGGGTGAATCCATCGCGTATGAGCAGTCCGTTGAAGAAACGGCGGTACCCGATCGCTGCCGCCCACGGCAGATAGATCCACAACGACACATAAGTGAGCCTCGCCACCTCATCCGGCAGAGCGATCACGTCCTTCATCACAAAATCGAACACTCGAGGCACGAGCAGCAGCAACAACACTCCAGTAACAACACAGTTCATTGAGAACGTGAAGTTTCTAAGCCTACGGTAGTTGCCGGCGTTGTTGGCGAGGGCTGTCGATGCACTCATGATCATTATCACGGGTGCTTCAACTACCAGGGCAAACGCAAACGCCACTCCATGCGCCGCCAGGTTGAACTTCGGGTCACCAAGTCTCGCTATTACAGCAGCCAAAAAGGGCCCCTCCACAGCCATCATTAGCCAGGTGGCCGCGAGTGGGAACCAGAACAGGAATATGGATTTCTGAGACCGTATCAGGATCTTCTCCGGTTCAACGCCCGCGTAATGTACCACGTTGGCGCGCCAGCCAACCGCCTGAACGTTATTTCGCGTTGCTTCACTTCTTCGGGATGACGGGATTTGGATCCCGCGGTGCTCAGAATTCGAACTCGAGTCCAAATATCGGCAGTGCGCTCCATTGGTAGATGAGGTCTGGTACTCCCTCGATCTCATTCCAATAATACGAAGCCACGTTGCGCCGGTTATAGGCGTTCCAAACGCTCAGGTAGAATATCAGATTCGAGCCACTGAAGTGGAAACGTCTATCGAGCCGAACGTTCAGTGAGTGATAGTTGGCAAGTCGCTCTTGGTTGATTCGACTCTCGTCCAAAACTGCCCTATTGAGCTCAGCCGACCGGCCGAGATCGTACGGCGTATAGGGCACACCTCCGGCAAATATCCAGCGGGCACTGAGTTCCCAGTTGTTGCTGGGTTTGTACCCACCTTCGGCACCGAGTATGAGACGGTTGTCAAAAACACGATTCCGCCACACCAGGTCGCTTCCCTGATATCGAATGCGCGAATACGACGCACTCAAAAGGCCATACACGTCACGAGCGAGTCGTTTCTGGAGTGTTACCTCGACTCCTGTCGCCTGCGCATTACCGCTATCTGTGAGGATCCCGTGTTGTGTGTAGAACCCGTATCGATAGAAGAGTTCGTCAACGAGAAAAAGAGACGGCTGTTCCGGATCTATGGGGGAGTTCGTGTACTCCTTGTGATAGAGTTCCAGACTCAGCTTGGTGAAGTCGGTGAGCATGTGGCTCAGGCCCAAAACGAAGTGTGTTGCGCGTGGATCGTTCAGCTGCCGGTTGGCTTCGTTCTGTGCCAGGAGAACCATGGGAAGGCTCTGGTAGTAGACACCTGCCGCCGCATTTACAGATGTCTGGTCGGTTAGCTGATAGTCGATTGAAAACCGCGGCGAGAGATGGGTGTGCTCGTTGAATGTGAAATGGTCGGCCCGTAATCCCGCGGTTGTGGTCAGCCTGTTCGTGGGCCGCAGACTCAAACTGGCAAACGCGCCGATTTTGTTCTCGCCTATCCGAGTCTCCAACGTCGTCTCCAGAGTGGGATTTCCGACGGCGTCTGTGTGAGCGGCGTACACGTTATCGAAGTCGACAATCAGATGTTTGGCGTCTACGCCGAACTCTAGTGAGGCACGACTTGACATCTGGTAGCGGCTCACGCTTCGCAAGGCGAAAGTGTGCTCCGACGACCGATTCCGAGTAAGGAACTCACCAGTTGTCGACTCAAAGAAGTGTTCATCGAACTTGTTGGTGGTATACGAAAGCGAGGTATTCGACACGCCGCCGCCCCACAACGCCCTCCAGTTCACGCCAAATGTGCCTGTCGCAAGATCCTGGTCTCCGTAATACACCATTGCGTTCTCAACGGCGACTGTGCTGTCGGAAGACATATGGTCATCCGCAAATATTCCCAGCGCCGAAAGCTGGTGGCCGGGCGCAACATCATAGACGACCTTGCCCTGATAATCACCGTACCGCGGCGCTACCGTACTACCGACGTCGACCATGTTGATGATCAGATCCAGATAGCTCCGGCGCGCCGATATCATCCAAGCTCCCTTGCCGTCTGAAAGGGGGCCCTCTAACACGCCCCCGACACCCATCAAGCTCAGGTCGAGTTGGCCGTCGAACTCGCTACGGTTGCCATCGCGAAATTCTATGTCCATCACAGAGGAGAGCCTGTCGCCGTACGCAGCCGAAAAGCCCCCAGTCCGGAAATCGACTCCATCTATGAAATCGACATTGATGAGTCCTATCGGCCCACCCGACGCACCTTGCGTAGGGAAGTGGTTGATATTGGGAATCTCGATGTTGTCGACGAAGAAGGAGTTTTCCATCGGGCTCCCACCTCGCACGATCAGACTATTCGTCTGATCGTTGACCTTCGCGACACTCGGAAGGGCGGCTACGATCCGACTAACATCCGATGCGGACCCCGGTGCACGCCGGATCTCTTCACCACCAAAGCCCACGATGCTGTTCGGCTGCGCCTCGTCCTCCAGAAAGCTCCCTGCCACCACGACCAGGCCCTCCAATTCCATCGCCACCTGCTCCAGATCGGCATTCGTGAATGTGATCCTACTCGAGCGCACGATTACATCCGTCGTTGCCAGCGGCCGGTACCCGAGTATCCGAAACACGAGCCTGTAGCCGCCGACCGGAACATCCACCACCTCGTACCGGCCGTCGGCCCCAGTAGTTGTCTGGATACCGAGACCTTCCACGCTGACAGAAACGCCGGATATCGGTGCCTGCGAGTATCTGTCCAGCACCTGGCCTTTTAGCACGCCGACCCGTTCCGATTCCGTGTACTGCTGTAGCTGCCGCGCCGGAGGTGGGTCTTGTGCCAACGTTGGAGAGCCACACAAGAACAGCAACGCAACAACGATTCTTCCAACCTGACTTTTGTCGAGAGACACCTGCATCCATCCCTTCTTCGCTGGCCTGAATCAGAACAATCCAAGGTTCCAATCATGCTACAAAACGTTTGTTTTAAACATGTGTTTGAAACACATGTACGAATCCTAATGTTGTGTTTCTGTTTGTCAAGCCATGCTGCAAGCTCAAATCAGAGCTTGACTTAGCGAATCGGGTGGGACATTCTAACGCGCGTATTAAACAGTTGTACGAACGCTGCCCAATTGGCTTGCACTTCACTGGCAAGATGGAGTGTCGATGAGTACTGAAGAACAATCGATCCGCGATCGTATCTTCGTCGCTACGCTCGCGTGCATCGAACGAGATGGACTAGATGCTATGACGGTCAGGTCAATTGCCAAGGAAGCGCAAGTGAACACAGCCGCCATCAACTACTATTTCGGAACCAAGGCTCGGCTTGTCGATCAGGTACTGACCAGAACACTCAGGGAAGGTCTGGACGGTTCGTTGGATGAGCTCGATGAGTTGATAAGCTCCAGGGACGGAGACATACGCGCTGCACTCGGGGAATTCGTGCCGATGTTCTTTGGCCAGATGCTCAACTGGCCAAGGCTATCCGAGGCGCAGCTGCACGACGCCTTGACCCACCAGAACTATGATGGCCCAGCCATAGCTGAGACGAACAGTTTCATGTCCCGATTCCTCGAGATTGTACGACCGATTTTGCCGGAGAGAACGGAACAGGAGCAAAGAACGGCAGTTCTGCAGTTCTGGTTACCGATGATGTTTCTGGGAATACTGCCACGGGCATTCGAGGATTTTGGCGGAACGGATGTCCGCAGTCCTGGCTGGCAGAACTCATACGTTTCGCGATTGTTGGCCGTCCTGTTCGAGGAACAGGCCTAGCTCCTGCGGTACGGTCTTACCGGCCGTCCATTCGGAACACCGTCACCCCGTAGTGTGATGCGTCGCGCGGTTCCGCAGAGTTCCAACCCTCGAATGAGTGCGAATCGTCACTACGATACCTGAGTACGTATTCACCCTTTTCCAGGCGGATGATTTCTTCGGCTACGCGGTTCTTCTCGGCCCCGCCGGCATGCGAAGTCTCTTCGTAGGTCATCCGCCACACCGTCCGACCTGTGCCAGCGTCCTCAATCCAGGCGTAATCGTACATCTCGCCGCCAGTTGCTTCGCCGAGAGCGTAGATCATGATGGCCGAATCGTCATCTAGCGTAAATGGCTCCCGGAGATCCTCATCATCACCCACGCGAGTCAACCGTGCCACTACGGCGGCATCGGCCCGCACACGGCGAATCTCGCGTGCGATCTCAGTGCGGGTGGCCCTTGCGGCTTCAGCGGTCGCTACCCTGGCCGCCTCCATGGCTTCAGCCGTTGCCGTCGCAATTGCTTCCGCCAGTTCCCCGCGTGCGCGCTCCGGACGAGGAGGTCTGGGTGGAGCCGGGTGTCTGCCCTCAGCAACAGTCAAGGTGATGCCCCACGCATCCCGATCACGTGGTGGGTCAGAGTTCCAGTCGTCATACGAATGAGAATCGTCGGTGGTGTATTGAAGCACATAGCTGCCAGGATCTAGCGAGATGATGTCGTCAACCAGACGATTCTTGTCTGCCCCTCCGGCCGGTCTGGTCTCGGAGTATTCCATCGACCACACCCTCCTGCCGGTCTTGGCATCCACAATCCAGCCGTAATCGTACATCTCCCCATCCATTCCTTCACCCAGCGCATACACACGCAGTTCGGTGGGCCGGCGCAAAGTGAAATCAACCGACTCTGTCTCATCATCTCCCATGCGTCGTAGTGCGGCAACCGCTGGAACACCCTCAGCAACTGCTGGCGCATCGTTCGACCGCGCGCGCGTACTGGCAAACCAGAAAGAACCAGGCACGACTACTATCGCCAGCCCAATAGCAAGCAAAGCCAACTTGGGAACACCCTGCCACCGGTGTTGTGGTGCGGCGTCGGCCGTGGCCAGCACTTCATCGACCCCGACAGGCACTCCCGCTTCATTGGCCTTACTCTTTCTCTCCAGTGATGCGAGCCGTACCGAGCACGCCGCACAGCCTTCGAGGTGTTCCTGCACCGATTGCTCGGCCCTGGCGTTCAATTTGCCGGCGTGATACGACTCGAGGAGTTCTGTAACCACTCCACAGTTCATTGTACCGCCGGTCTTCTCTAATTCAGCCATCTGTACCCGACCTTGAGAGTGTTGCCGTCACACCGGAGTTGGCTCACGTTCCAGCTCCCCTTCTGGCAAACGAGCCTGAATCAGCAGTCGTTCTGCGAAATCAATACGCTCAGAGAGGTCCTCGAGTTCCCCATCCCTCGATTCCAACATTGAACCTACCTCGTCTCTGACAATCGTGCGTATCTCATCACGAAGCCAATCGGGCACTTCTACCATTCCCGCTTCACGCGGTCGCCGTAGCCACATTCGCCAACCCGTGAGCAAAAACCCGCCCAATGAAACGATTATGACTGTTGCCGCCGGAAGTATCAATAGCAAATCGGGATCCATCTCCATTGCTCCCTTTGTCTGTCTCGAATCTTTACGGCAGGGCTAAGACAGTTGTTTCTCGTTGTCTGGCTTGATGTCGCGGTGGACTACTCCCCGCTCATGCGCGTAGTGAAGTGCAGCGTCAACTTCCGACAGAATTCGCCGCAGCTCAGACACTTGCGATCGTGCATGTTTGTGCCTTGGGTCTTGGACGAGCTGGAGGGAATCGAGTTAAACTACTCGTGCTGCGACCCGAGGCAAGACGACCCAGAAGGTGCGAGAATCAGATGAATCCAAGATTGTCTATCCCAGAAGACCCGATTGATCGCCTCCGCTCAATCTACGAAACGCTAGAGAAGGACCGGCGATGGTGGAGAGGATCAATGCGCCTTCGTTACGCCGCCATGGCAGCTATCTGCACCGAAGGGTCGCCAGCTAGTATTGCTGAGGGAATTCGCAGCGTAGATAGAGGTATTAAGGATGCTTCGCCATGGAATATGGACGTCGGCAGCCACATCCGATTCATCATTGGGTCGATACTCTATCAGAACGGAGACAGTGCGAGAGGGTTTGTCAGGGAAGTAGAATGTGTGCGCAAGATGTTCCGCGCCGAGAAGCTGCATCGCGCGCTCGCGATGGAGATGATGGCCGTTCTTGTGCTGAGAATTCAGTCAGGTGGTAGCTCGATATCTCGGCAGACCATACGTCGATTTCGTGAGATCTACAATGAGATGAAACAACACCACCGCTGGCTCACTGGACCCGACGATTTCCCAGCCTGCGCTATTCTCACCGGCCAAGAGGGCACGCCTCGCGTTATCGGTGAGAAAACCGAGGAGATCTACTCCGAATTGCGGGCTTCGAAATTCCCGGGTGGCAACCCGCTTCAGACAGCCGCAAACTTGTTGTTTCTGGCTGACGGCACACCACAACAACTCGCCGACAAGATGAGCCATCTCAAGTCGGAGTTTCGAAATCGCAAGGTGCGCATTTCCCAGATGAACTTCGACGAGCTCGCCATACTCGCTTTTCTGAACCAGCCTGCGGAGAAGGTGGTGTCAGACGTCGTAGCGAATCGCGAAGAACTGAAAAAGGTCAGACCAAGGTTCGATTCTGGAACGCTGTTCAACGCTTCGGTTGGAGTCACCTTCGTGAAGTTCTTTGAGACAGGCGTGAACATGGTATCAGTGAACCAAGCAAAGACCGTGATCGACATACAAGCCGTGATTGCGGCTCAGCAGGCAGCTGCGGCGGCAGGAGCTGCTGCGGCAGCGGCCGCGGCCACCTGAATCGATCGAGGTAACCAAGTTGACGAACGAGCATACATCAGTAAGCACGAAAGCAATTCAGATTGTTCGGCACGGTCGCCCAGAGGTATTGGTTGAAAGGGAAATCGGCCTCGAGAAGCCTGGCCCCGATGAAGTCCATGTCCGTGTCCTTGCGGCAGGTGTCAACTTCGCGGACCTGCTGATGCGCGCCGGACTTTATGGTACGGTACCGCCGATGCCGTACAGCCCCGGGTTTGAGATTGCGGGTGAGGTCGCGCGCATTGGCAGCCGGGTCTCGGACTGGAATGTGGGAGATCGGGCCGTCGCCGTCGCGCGGTATGGTGGTTATGCTCACGACCTCGTTCTTCCCGCGAAACAACTGTTTCGGTATCCCGAAACGCTCACGCCAGAATATGCAGCAGCCATCCCTGTGGTCTTCTTGACAGCTTGGGTGTGCCTGTTCAACACGGGAAATGTTTGCCCCGGTGAAACTGCGTTGGTACTTGGGGCAGGTGGTGGTGTCGGAACTGCGGCAGTTCAGTTGGCAAAAAGGCACGGTCTGCGGGTGATCGGCACTGCTGGTGACGAACGCAAGCGGAGGTATGTAATCGAGGAGCTTGGGGCTGACGCATGCTTCGACTCCAGGATCGACTGGGAGGGGGATGTTCGGGACTTCGTTGGTACGCGCGGCATCGACATTGCGCTCGATCCGGTAGGAGGCAATGCTACAGCATCATGCAAACGACTGCTGGCTCCACTGGGCCGCCTCGTCTTCTACGGAATGAGCCAGGCAATGCCCAGTAGGAAACGCAGTTGGCCCTCCGCAACGGCGGCCTGGTTGCGTACCCCAAAGATCCATCCGATGTCACTAGTAAAGCCAAATATTGGTATCTTCGGCGTTCACCTTCTGCATCTTCAGGCCAAAGAAACCGTCTTGCCGCCCGCTATGGAGCAGATCTTTAACGGAATCACCGGCGGGGACCTGAAAGCGGTTCTGGATAGAGTGTTTCCGCTCACCAGGGATGGTGCAGTGGAGGCGCACAAATACCTGCACTCCCGGGCAAACTTGGGCAAGGTGGTTCTCTCGGTCGGCCAACCGGACTAAGTGGAAAAACCACACTCCGCGACTGCGAACCGCTCGACAGTTCCTACGGGTTGGTCATCCGCTGTAGCTTCGAGGTATCTCGCTCTGAAATCGTATCGCCCTTGCGGACCCAATAGTTGATATTCAGCATCCCTCAGGAAGCGCTCCAATCCACCTTCACTAATGCACCATCTGAGCGGCTCGCCGATGAGCTTGAGCGAAGCCCGCGTCAATCCACTCCACCGCCCCATGTAGGGTCGCCCATACTGGTCGGCCGTTAGATAGGAAAAAACCAGGCGACTCAACGGCCCAGCGTGTGCGCTGATCTCAGAGAGAAACGCCACCACGTCCTCTTGACACAGATACATCAATACGCCTTCAGCGACGACCACCGTTCGATCATCGACACTCCACTCGGTCTGACCGTCCAGCACCTCTCCAAGACTTTGCCTACCCAGTTCGGCGCCAACGACTCGGTGGTTGGGACGCGTCCAGCCCAACTCCTCAATGGTGGTCATCCGTTTGCCCGTTGTAGCCGGAGTATCGATTTCAACGACTCTGACCGCCGAGAAATCACCGGCGATTCGCAAACCGAGAGTATCGAAACCGGCGCCAACGATTAGTAGCTGAGTCGCACCGGCTGCGATCGCGTCTCGCACTTCGTCATCCACGAAGCGTTTCCGAAGTACTAGACGCATCATCTCGCCCGGCCAGAGACTGGTCATCATCCCTATCACCTTACGACGATACAGATCGCTCTCGAATAGGCGGCACATACAGGGTTTCAACACTCCGGCGGCCACCGCGAAGTCTTCCAGTGATCTGGCGGCACCATCGGGCAGAAGTTTCGCGTAAGTCGGATCTCGGGCGGCAAAAACCACACCACGCGCAACCTTCGCCGCGGTATGGCTGGTCCTGCCTCGCGGCGTCCTTTTCTGCACTCGCCCCCCCGGACTTCCCATAGACTCAGCTGCCATGGTCCAGTGTCGACAGGAAATCCGCAGCGACATCCTTCACAGACGCCTTCTCGACATCAACCAGATAGTTGAGGTGCCGCATATTGGACTCACTCAGTTTTCCAGCAAGGCCTGCAAGTGCTTCGCGCACACCGGGTAACCGGTCCAATGTCTCCGTTCGGACCACTGGGACAGCCTCATAGGGAGGGAAATATCCGCGATCGTCGACCAAGTGAAACAGATCGAGCGCTTCGATCTGGCCGTCTGTCGAGTTCCCGGCGATTATGTCGACTCGGTTTTCGGCGAGTGCTCTATACGTCAGCCCAAGGTCCAGCTCAGTCGGCGTGCCCGCAAACTCAACACCATAGTGCTTTAGAAACCCGCGGTACCCATCCGCTCTCTCGATGAACTCGTAACCCGCACCGAACCGCCACGAGTTGGTGTGGGGAAGCGCCTCTGTGATCGAATTGATGCCGAGCCGTCGGGCATCGTCCCCCCGAATCAACATGGCGAAGGTGTTGTTGAATCCAAGAGGTTCGGCCCAGACAATTCCCCAGCGTTCCTCATACACGCTGTCAACCGCGGCCATCACAACCGCAGGTTCTCGTTCCCGCGGCAACTCGAGTATTGCCGAGTATGCGGTACCCGTGTATTCCACATAGACATCGAGCTGTCCGGACACCATCGCATTATGGCAGATGAAAGAACCGCCGAGGTTGAGGCGGCGATCGACCCGGAGACCGTGCCGTTCGAGCTGTTGGGCTACTATCTCGCCGAGCAGGATTGATTCGGTGAAGTTTTTCGAGCCGACTACGATCGTGTCTTCGGAACGACAGCTCAGAAAAAGGAGAGGAAAACAGAGCAGCAGGAGCGGGAGCGGCGGTAGGAGAGTGAGCTGTCGCCGATTCATTACTCCCTCCAGTCCAGGCGACGCTCGAGGAGGTGAAGTCCGCCATCAACTAACAGTGCGAGCAATGCTGCGGGTATTGCCCCGGCCAGGATAACCCCGTTGTCCACCATCGAAAGTCCACGGAAGATGAACACACCCAATCCTCCGGCACCAATCGCTGCCGCAATGGTGGCGATCCCAACCCCTATCACGGCCGCGACTCGGATACCAGCTAGAATGACGGGAGCTGCCAAAGGTAACTCCACCATCTTGAGCAGCTGCCAATCGGTCATGCCCATCCCCGTCGCAGCTTCTCGGACTGCGGGATCGACACCGTCGATGCCAGCAAACGTATTGCGGATGATCGGCAACAGAGAGTAGGCAATCAACGCGATGACCGCGTTCCGCATACCGAGCCCTATGAACGGGACGGCTAGTAGAAAGCCAAACAGCGCAAGGCTCGGGATGGTCTGGAGCACGTTGGCGACACCGAGAATCGAAGCTCGGAGCCTACTCTTCCTGGTGATCAAGACGCCGAGCGGCAATCCAATAACTACCGCAATACCAACGGAGACTGCAACCAGTCCGAGGTGCTGTAGCGTTCGGATAAGCACATCGATCCGATTATCGACCAAGTAGCCAAATATGCTCACGCGAGTTCCCTCAACTCACACACGCCGGGGGCGTCGCTGGATCGGAACTCATCCGCAGTTCCCTCGAAGCTGACCTTGCCTTGCTCCATCAGAAGAATGCGATCGGCCATCGTCAATGCCTCGCGCACGTCGTGAGTCACAAATACTACGGTCTTCTCCAACTTGATGACTAGGGACTTGAACTCACGCTGCAGTTCCGCTCGCGTTCTTGGATCGACCGAGCCAAACGCCTCGTCGCAGAGAAGTATCGGCGGGTCTGCTGCGAGTGCACGTGCAACACCCACACGCTGGCGCTGTCCACCGGAAAGCTCGTGAGGGCGGCGATCGCGGAACTCCTGCGGCGAAAGGCCTACCAAATCCAAAAGGCCATCAACTCGATCACTGCGTTTCTGCGACGGCCACTTTTCCAGAATGGGCACGAGCTCGACGTTTCCAGCCACAGTGAGGTGCGGGAGTAGCCCAATTT
Organism: Gemmatimonadota bacterium; assembly: GCA_039589395.1. Taxonomy (GTDB): domain Bacteria; phylum Gemmatimonadota; class Gemmatimonadetes; order Gemmatimonadales; family GWC2-71-9; genus JBDGYW01. Next base: position 7,971 of record JBDHHK010000066.1, on the reverse strand, counting down.
CCTGGATCATATACCCGATTCGCCGCCTCAGGTGAACCGGGTCCCAGGTGGAACTACCCTTCCCTTCTACGTATACCTCGCCGTCTGTCGGTTCCAGCAACCGATTGATCAGCCGGAGAGTCGTTGTTTTTCCCGATCCACTCTCGCCCAACAGCACGAGCGTCTCGCCAGCCGACACTGTGAAATCCAACGGACCAACCAGACGGCGCCCGTTGATTTCGTAACAGGTGTGTTCGAAGCGAAGCGCGTGGTCGGTCATTAGCCTATTTCCGCGAGATTCTGAGACACCGTTCGCAACCCTAATGCCCGACCGCCGCCCCTCCACGCCTCGGGTCGGACACTCCCTCTAGAGTGCCGTCGGCGCGGACTAAAATCGCCTGTATGTCTCCTATGTGGGGGTAGAGCGATTCCGCATTGTAGCGTTCTTCGACGGCGTGGCCCATCGCCTCGAGCACCGCTATCGTCTCCGCGGAGAGGGATCCCCGCTCGTACTGGATTCTATCCGGTAGATGCTGATGGTGGATTCTCGGTGCTCGCACCGCCTCGGCCAGGGTCATATCGTAATCGATGAGGTTGACGAGGTTCTGGAATACGTTCGTTATGATAGTCGCGCCACCCGGCGAGCCAAGCACGACAAACAGCGAGCCATCCGGCCGCGTAACGATCGTCGGGGTCATTGCGCTCAACATGCGTTTCCCCGGCTGAATCGCGTTTGCCTCACCTTGCACCAGTCCGAACATGTTCGGGGTTCCAGGGAGAGCGGCGAAGTCATCCATCTCATTGTTCAAGAAGAAACCCGCACCCGAAACGAGCGCCTTGATCCCGTAGAACGAGTTGATCGTGGTTGTGATCGAGACGGCGTTTCCGGCCGAGTCGACCACCGAGAAGTGTGTCGTCTCGGTTTGCGGCTCGTACGCACCAAGGCCCGGTTTCACTTGCGCAGACGGTGTTGCCGCATCGAGGGAGATGGTGCTTCGGCGTTCCGCGCCATATTCGGCGGACGTGAGGCGCTCGACGGGGATCTCGACGAAGTCCGGATCGCCTAAGTATTCGTTCCTGTCTGCGTAAGCGCGTTTCCAGGTTTCTGCAAGCAGATGAACCATGCGTGCCGAATGCCATGGGAAACCATCGAGGTTGTACCCCTCCAAAATTGTGACCATCGCGGCAAGCGTTATCCCGCCAGAGGACGACGGCGGCATCGAGATGATCGTGTGCCCGCGATACTCCACAGTCACGGGATCGCGCCACGCTGCCTCGTAGCCTGCCAGATCAGTGGCTGTGATCAGCCCTGAACCGCGACGCATCTCTGCAACAACGAGCCGGGCCGTCTCTCCCAGATAGAATCCGTCTCTCCCGTTATCGCGCATACGTTCTAGTGTCCGCCCTAGGTCATTTTGCACTAGAGTGTCGCCCACGGCCTGAGGCACGTCGTCTTCGCCTAGAAAGACTGAGGCGGTCTGCGGGTATTGGCCGAGCGCTTCCCTGTTCGCCTCGAACGACTTTGCCTGCCGCTCCCGAACGACGAAGCCCTCCGCAAGCGAAATCGCGGGAGCGACCAAGTCCGCCCAAGACATACTTCCGAATCTTTCATGCATCGCCCAGAGACCGGCCACAGAGCCCGGTACGCCTACTGCCCTATGGCCAACTCGCGAGCCGTCAGTAAGGTTGCCTGTTTCGTCCAGGTACATGTCCCGCGAGCTACCCTGCGGCGCTCTTTCGCGGAAATCCAGAGCTGCGGTGGACCCGTCAGCCAAACGGGCTACCATAAACCCACCCCCACCGATGTTGCCCGCTTCGGGGTTCACCACCGCAAGCGCAAACGCTGTGGCAACTGCGGCGTCGAAGGCGTTGCCGCCATCCCGCAGTATCGCCGTTCCTACAGCACTCGCGTATGCATCTGTACTAACCACCATTCCGTTCGAAGCGGTCACTGGCAGTGCGTCTAGTTCATATTCCCAACCGGAGGGAACGGCGTCACGCCATGAACTACCTCCGCACGCGGAGAGAGTGAAGGCGAGCAAAGACAAGAACAAAAGACGGAATTTCATTCAGTTCTCACTATCAGACTATTCAGAGTGCAAATAAGGATAAACAATGGTGGCTCTGTGGGTAGACGGTACGGCGGCCGGACGGTCGGACGGTCGACCTTCATCGACGAGTTCGCTGAGCCAGCAGCCGATCCGCAAACAATGCCCCGGCACTACACTTGAATCGGGGCATCGAGTCACGGAATGTTGCTCTTCTACGGCCGTCTCGGCCGTCCCCTGTACCGCTCGTAGAGCTCCAGGTGCTTGTTGTCCAGCGGTGCTATCTGACCGTTGACGACGAGGTGCAGGATTTGTGTCCGGATCTCCAATGGATCACCGTCGGTTACGATGAGGTTAGCAATCTTACCGGTTTCGATCGTACCCAGGCGGTCGCCCACGCCGAAGATCTCGGCGTTGTTGATTGTGATCGCTCGTATCGCTTCCTCTCGGGGTAGGCCAAAGGACACTGCACTACCCACCTCGTACGGAAGATTGCGCGACGCTGAGGCGCCGAAAGTACCGAAGCCAATCTTGACGCCTGCTGCGTGCAGCTGTCCGGGAGAGGAATAGACCTGGTCGTAACCATAATCCTCATCACCGGGCAGGTCCTGGGTTGGTCCCAAAATCACCGGCACGTTTGCGTCGGCCAGCCGATCGGCGACCTTCCAAGCATCAGCACCACCGAGGATGATGACGCGTACTCCGTTCCGTTCCGCAAAATCGAGTACTGCGTTGATACCGCGCTCCGCGTTGACCATTACGAGAAATGGCAATTCGCCAGTCGTCACCCTTGTGAGTGCTTCGAGTTTGAGGTCGCGCTCGACGTCGGTGCCGGCATCGAGCGCCGCCTGATAGTTGCGGGCAGCGTCTATCCAGCCATCGATTTCCGTCACCTTTCCGTCGTATTCCTCTCTTGCCTCTCGATACGTCCGCTCGTTCATCGACATCGTTGCGAAGTCAAAGGACCGCAGCTGCATATTTGGCCATCCCACCACGATGCCCACGGATGGCTCGATCGTCATCTCTTCCACTGTCCAACCATTGGTGTGTAGCAGAGAACCCTGCCCTGCCATGGTGCTGCCACCGCCTCTGCCTCCACCGGGTGCCGACACGGTGTGGGTGATCCCATTGGCCCTAGCAACCGGAATGTGCTCACTAGCGGGATGCACGGCCCACGAGGCCAAAAGGTGGGGGTTGTACTCACCCAGTTCGGCGACGTCGTTGGTCACATCGACTGCTCCGACTTCCGTCAACCCAAGTTGTGTGAGTGCATCGAAGAACCCTGGATAGACTTCGCTCCCGGAAGCGTCGATTACTTCGGCTCCCACCGGAATCGTGAAGTTGGCTCCAACAGCGGATATCAGTCCGTTCTCAACTACAACTGTTCCGCCTTCGATGGGCGGACCGGCAAGCGTGTGAACGGTTCCGCCACGAATGGCGATCGCCTGTGCCGTGGCCGTCGCCACACACAGTATCGCAACAGCGATAACACTGGAGAAAACTCGTACGGTTTTCATCGTGACACCTCCTCGCCCGGACCGTCTGTCGTTACTCTCGGGCGCCGGCCCTCTCCACCACGTTCCTTCTCGAGCAGTGTTTCTTTCTCACGCTCGAGTTGTTCACGGAGTGCTCTGTCGTGCTCGCGGTCGAAATACACCTGGCCATCGATCAGTGTTTGCTCCACTCTCGAATAGACGCTGAGTGGATGATTTGTGTAGATGACGAGATCGGCATCCTTGCCGACTTCGATCGATCCGACTCGGTCATCGATCCTGAGCATGATTGCCGGATTGATCGTGACCAGCTTGAGTGCTTCTTCCTCGGACATGCCACCCCACTTCATCGCTTTCGCGGCTTCCTGATTGAGGTGACGCATCTCTTCATCGCTATCCGAGTTGATGCAGGAGAGCACGCCGCGTTCGGTCATGAGTGCGGCATTGTACGGAATGGCATCGTACGCTTCCATCTTGTACGACCACCAGTCGGAGAATGTAGATCCGCCAGCGCCATGCTCCGCAATCTCATCTGCGACCTTGTAGCCCTCTAGCACATGGATCAAGGTGGCGATCGTGAAACCGAACTCGTCGGCGAGACGAATCATCTGCAGCGTCTCGTCAGCCCTATACGCATGCACGTGAGCCATCATCGAGCCATCCAGTACTGAGACCAATGGTTCGAGCTTGAGATCGCGCCGAGGTGGTATCACGTCGCGGCGCTCGCGTTCGCTTAGTGCGGTGTACTCTTCCCACTCCTGCGCGTATTCCTGGGCGTCGAGGAACGATTGCCTGATGACGTCCATCGTGCCCATGCGGGTAGCAGGATAGCGATCGGGGTTGCGGTCGCGTTTGACGTTCTCGCCCAACGCGAGCTTGAGGCCTGGCGCCGCATCTTCGAACAGCAAGCCATCCGCATCCTCACCCCAACGCATCTTGATCATCGCCTTCTGCCCGCCTATAGGGTTGGCGCTACCATGCAGAATGCTTGCGGAAGTGACTCCTCCGGCGACGGCACGGTATATCGACACATCCGTCGGGTTGAGGACGTCATTTATGTCAACCATCGACGAGACCGCAATGCTTCCTTCGTTAATCGCGTCAGCGCCTGTATGTGAGTGCTCGTCGATGATCCCGGGCATCACGTACTTGCCGGTCGCATCGATCACTTTGGCGCCGCGTGGCACACTGATGTCGGTTCCGACTTCAACGATTTTGCCATCGCGAATGAGAATGGAGCCGTTCTCGATCGTGCCGTGGGTGACCGTAAGGATGGTCGCGTTTTGCACCACGGTTACGTCCGACGGATTGATCGGACCGTGATCCATAGTCATCGGAACCAGTGGCGCCACCTCTTCCGGCTCGTCTGCATCTTCCTCTTCCTCCGCCTCCCCACGTCCGCCACCCATCCCAACCGCATCTTCACCGTCGACCTCGAACCTCACACCATCTACGAACACCATCTTCACTTCGGTTCCATGCGCAAACAGATCGCCATCCGTGACTGTCAAATTCGCGATCTTGCCGGCATCCAGACTGCCGAGCCGGTCGGATACTCCGAACAGCTCCGCGGGACTGAGCGTGAATGCACGCACAGCCGCCTCTCGCGACAAACCAAGCGCGATCGACTTGCGTACATTTGCCATCAGATCGCTCGGCGTGGCACCACCTGAATAGAAGGCGAATTGAACGCCTGCATCTTCGAACACACCCGGTGTGGTCGGTGCGCGATCACGGAACCGCAAAACGCGTAGGGCCGGCTCTGCTTCGGGATCGCCGTCCTCCGGTGGTTCCGGCCAGTTGGCGTTCAAGAGCACCGGGATGTTGCGTTCGGCCAGCTCGTCCGCCACCTCATATCCACCATGAGCCCCGTAGATGAGCGTGTTCACGCCTATCTGCTCGCCAATGTTGACCGCACGGATGACCTCGTATCCCCACATCCCCGGCACCATCACGTAGCGCCCTACGTTCATTGCGTCACGCAGTGGCTCGAGTGCACGGTCGTACTCGGGACGCGAGAGCCCTGTAGGCGAATCGTTGTAAATGGTCCAAGCTTGGTCGTAGTGCCCGGCGTCAAGAAACGTCTGTTTCACGTAGGCGATTCCGCCGAACAGCGATGCGGGGAATCCACGGTGGCCCGGCCCCGCTTCCCAGTTTACGCGCAGTGCAACGGGCGTGCTCACGACCATGTCACGGGGGCGTTCGCCATGTAGGTTGATGAACGCCGCCTGACCGGGAAACAGGCCTCGCTCCGGCACAACCAGGGCGGACGAAAAACCCGCGTTTCGCCACGTCTCGATGCGGTAATCGTCCTCGTCGCGCTCATCGCGCGGGTCGTCAACTGATTGGGAATCAGCGCCGTGCCGCGCCCCGTTGCTGTCGTCCAGGATCAACACGTCGGCGGCGTTCAGCCACGAGAAAGTGGCCGGTCGGTCTTCGGGACCCCACGAATGAGGAGCTTGCTCCTGCCCCCCTTCACCTCGGCCACCTCTGCCGCCTTCCTGCGGCACGCGTAACGAAGCCGGCAACCCAACAGCTGACATCGCGTCTACCAATCCGGGATAGACAGTCAGGCCATCACCGTCGATTACCCAGGCACCGCCTGGCACCTGAACGTTGTCGCCGACCGCGGTGATGAGCCCGTCCTCCATCACGATCGTGCCGTTATCGAAGACGCGGCCCGACACTGTTACGATCCTTGCATTCTGGATTGCTACATAGGGTGGCTGTCCCGGTCCCTGTGCCTGCGCGGAATCGGGCAGCGCCAACAACGCGGCGAAAACTCCGAGTAGCGCGAGGTTTGCCCGGGATCGTCTCAACCGAGACAAACAAAAAATCATGGTCTTCTCCTCAGTATCGAGAGATCTGTTCGAAATGCTGGAGTCTGATGCTGCGGCACCACCAATTCTGGTTGAATCCAAGAATACGAACCCGTACGCTGTCGCGCCACCGGTTGCACCGGTGTTTTGCACGTGATGGCCGGGGCGTTGTTCTGACGTTATTGTTCACCGCCACAATACCATACGAACCCGTATTGGGTTACCGAAATGAAACAGTTCAAACTGAAACTGGTCCTCAGCATATCCTCGCTCGCTCTGGCTGCATGTGAACGTCCTGAGCCAACGGTCGAACAAACTAGCGTCGAGCGAATCCTTTCGACTCTGAGTTCCGACGAGATGATGGGGCGTGAGGCTTTCACTCCTGGCGCGGAAATGGCGGCTGACTACATAGCAGAGGAGTTTGCCGCGATCGGCCTAGATCACTTCGGCGATCTCGAGGGCTACCAGCAGACCTTCCCAGTGTACTCCGTCACCGCGGAAGACAGCCGCGTTGTAATCAACGGTCGGGTGGTCCCGGCTGAGCGCTTAGCACTTTCGGTCTCGGCACCAACACTCAACTGGACGGCGGATAGTGACGTGAACGTCGTTGTCGTCGGTGCGGATGACAACCCCATGGATGCCCTCTACGCCTCACGGCGCGGGAACGCCAACACTCTCGTTCTGTACAACAGTCACCATGCACGAATGTTCACACGCGTCAGACAGTATACATCGGGAACGTCGCGGACTCTCGACCTCGAGACGGCAACGAGCACCGTTTACGTGCTCGCCGACGCCACCGAAGTCTCGTCCTTTCAGATAGATGTCACGTCGGCGGTGGAAGAACTGCCGCTCACAAACGTCGTAGGTGTCATCCAGGGAGGGCGAAGCGATGAGTACGTGCTGTTCGGGGCACATCACGACCACATGGGAATCGTCGAACCGGTTGATGGCGACTCAATCGCAAATGGCGCAAATGACAACGCTGCCGGAGTCACCGCAGTCATTGAACTCGCCCGGTATTTCAAGCAGAGAAGGCGTCCCACTAGAACCCTGATCTTCGTGGCGTTCGCCGCAGAGGAGATGGGTATGTACGGTTCGCGGTACCTGTCCTCACACATGCGTTCCGAAGCCGTCGTAGCAATGTTCAACATAGAGATGATTGGGAAGGCCGCTGCCAGCGGCCCCAACTCGGCATACATCACGGGCTTCGACAGATCTGACTTCGGGGAAATCCTCCAACAGACAACTGAGGGCACTTCCTTTTCGTTCCTTGCCGACCCTCACACTGAAATGAACCTGTTCATCCGGTCCGACAACGCGCCGTTTGCCCGTCTCGGAGTACCCGCGCACACGATCGGCACAACTGCTGCGGACGACGAAGATGTTCACCAAGTGACCGATGAGATCGGAACCTTGAACCTGGCATTGATGACGAACACGATTCAGGCCATCGCTCGTGCGGCGGTTCCGATCGTCTCGGGGGAGGCGACGCCGACACGCATCGATGTGGAGAGCCTTAACTAGGAGGCACGATCTCACGTAGCCGATGTGCTGTCGGCTCTTCTCACCACCAAGAAAACCAGACTGTCCCTTGGGGTTGTCAAAGCCGCTGATTGACGCGGAGGAACG
>JBDHHK010000065.1:0-20836 GCA_039589395.1 Gemmatimonadota bacterium | reverse complement strand
ATTGGAGCTTTTCGGCTTAGGATTTGCGCCGTTGTCACGGTCACTGATACAATCACCGCGGCCCATGTCGGCCCGAATACCAGCGCACATGCCATGTAGACGATAAAAGCTATCGAGCCGGTTGCCGTTCCAACCGCTAACCTGTGCTCTGCGATCTGCAGGCCGAAGGCAATCAGCAGAAATGCGATCAATCCGACAGGCCCAGCCAGCCCACCACTTGGCTGAGCGAAAGGATCAACCCAACACGACACCGCAAATGCGACCACGCCGAGCGCTACAGCCGAGCCGACGTATGCGTGAACAAATGTCTGTTTACGCGCGTTTGATCGCATAGTCAAGTAAGTCGGGGGGACACCCCAGCGTCATGATCTAGCCCCAGCTTTGCCACGCGGTCATACTAAACAGCTTTGACAGCGTACCTATCAAAATGGCGATCCAGTCGAGCATTTTGCGTCACCTCCTCTCCGGCGGCTAATGCCGCGTGAAAGTGGCATACTTCGCTACAGCATGCCCGAGGCTCCGCTCTTTCCTTTCGACCGATCCGCTCCGCTAAACGCTGGCTAAATCAACTGTCCGGGGCACCCCCTTTTTTCTTGGTACTTCTATCAAAACCGTCCGGCCGCCGTCACGCGGTACCGAACCTCCGCTCTATGTAGTAACCCCTACCCTTCCGCATCCTTCAGGCCGCATGTGCTCCATAAGAGACTTGTGCGGCATATGCCGCTGATCAGACATATGCCGCTGCCCTCTCCCGCCCCTCCCGCTTCTGCCCCCTAGTCGTGCCTCCCCTGGAACCACCGATTCGTGGCGTCCAGAACCGCCAGCACCGCTGCCTGTTCCGGCGCCTCGTGCGCCTGCGCCGTCCCCGTCAGGAGCCGGGTCTCGCGCCCGTCGATCACGTGCACCGCGGCTACGACCAGCTCCTCGCCAAACGCTTCTACCGTCTTCACGCCCTCGAGCTGGAACGTGCCGTGGGGCAGCGCCTGCTCGAGCGCGCTCACCGTTGCCCGAGCCGCCGCCTGCAGCCTGGCCCGCGCGGTCTCGGCCGCCTCGTCCTCACCGACCACCTCTTGTCCGTTCACCTCCAGGGTCACCGCAAACCGCACCCGGTGCGGCGCCGCGGCAACCAGTTCCAACGTCTTGTAGACAACCCCGCGCCGCCGCGCCTCAGTCTTGAGGGCCGAATCCGTCAAGGCTTCGATCGGCTCCACATCGGCGGTTTGAGCTACGCTGATCTTGCGATGGTCCACCTTGATGCCAAGGTGCGCCAGCAAAGCGCTTTCGACGTTCCTGACCACCTGCTTCGGCGACACGCCACTCGACGCGAGCACGTGCACCTCGGTGATCTCGCCTACCGGCGACACTACGACCCGAGCCGACAGTACCGACTGCAGGGTTTGAAGGAGATTCTCCGCTCGCTTGACACCCCAGGGGTCGGGCTTCGTCGTCTCGACCTCGTTGCTTTCCGGGTCGTATTGCTGCGTCGGTTTCCGGTCCGGACTGGTCTGGCTCAAGCTTCACTCTCCAGTTCATGTGTTATCGCGTCGTGACCCCAGGCCACGACCTTGTTGCCGCCCCGAGCCTTGGCCTGATACAACGCCTGATCGGCTCGACTCAACGCGTCATGCGCCGACGTGTCGCTCGGGTCGTGGCACGCAACCCCCACCGACACTGTAATCTCACCCGGCTGAAACCCCTCGGCGTTGCCGAACGCCAAAACCGACTCCCGCACCATTTCACCAACCCTGTATGCGCCACCCATGTCGGTGTGCACCAAAACCATCACAAACTCATCGCCACCGTAACGCGCGGCCAAGTCAGTCTTACGTACGCTCGACTCCAGTTCCTTCGCGACACCTTCGAGCAGCCGGTTTCCAGTCTCGTGCCCATAGGTGTCGTTCAACCGCTTGAATCCGTCCATGTCGACGAACAGCACGCCGAACGGCGCGTCGCTTCGATCGCTTCGCGCCCGCTCATGCTCCAACCGCAGCTTTAGCGTTCGAAAAGTGGCGAGACCAGTCAGGTGATCGGTCGTGGCCACCCGGGTGGCCTCTTCGGCCCTACGCTCCTGATAGGGAGGACACTGCCTGAGCGACGCCCTCCCATCGATCTTCGCCACGGCGAACGCCGTGCATGTGTTGTAACCACATGCGCCACAATCCCAATGGTTGCCACCCGGCGCCATGCCGATCTCCGAGATGATCTTCTCGACGTCTTCGATCGGCGGTTTGTGACCGTTCCCACGTAGCTCGAAGGACCGGTCGAGCCATATACGGATGGCCGGATCGACGACCGGTTCGGATGACCTCGGCGGCTCGGTTTCTTTCACCACCTGGCGGCGCCAGAACAACTTCTCAGGTTCACCCCAAAGGGGATGGCCGAGACAGCCGTCGCAAGGCAGAATATCGACGAAGCCGAGGTCGATGCGGTCGTTGCTCACTGCCCGCGCCAGCGCGTCGAGCCCAGCAAGGCCTCTTACCTTGCGAAACCGCCAACTTGCCTGTGGTTCCAGTTCCAATATTGGCAGCGGCAAACCGCCCGGTGTGCTCAAATACCGCTCTCGCACACTCGGTATGCGCCTGTAGTGCTGAGGCTCTCTCTCCAGTACGGCGCCGCGTCGCTGCAACAAGTCCTCCAGTTCGGCGAACGTGAGACCTGCGTCTACATGTGCGTCGCTATCGGCCAAACACACGCCGGCGTACACCAACCCCACTCCATTCCCGTAAAGCCTTCTTTGATACTCCGCTTCCGCCGCCAGCGGTGTTTTGAATGGGGCGAGATAGGGAACCAACTCCGGGTACTCTCTCTGAATCCGTTCGACCACCACCGGGCAGGTCGACCGGATTATCGTGCCCCACTCCAAGTCCTCCCAGATCCTCCTGTATTCTTCGGCTACCAGCTCGTCGCCCAAGATCCCGCGGTGAACCGCAGCGAACCCGGCTCGGTAACAGGCGTTCACCACCTGCTCCGGCGTCTGCGGGTAGAAGTAGGCCGCCGCTTCCACGGCCAGGATCAGTACCGCACCACCTCCATCCACTAGAGCCGAAGCTCTCTCCACATCCCCAACCGCGCGAATTGCGTCGTGGGGACACTCCGACAGACACTCGCCCGAACGTATGCACGTGTCGTCGTTGATCTGGACCGCCAAACCATCGACGGTGATCGCCTTGGACGCGCACACCCGCAAACAGGCCAAGCACCCAACACACGTGTCGGCGTCTATCTCAAATCGCAATTTTCCTAACGTCCAACCGGTTGAGGCCCCGGTTTTGCGCCCGCCGGGACACTACTTGCGAAAAAACGGACCTCTACTATAGCCACTCCCCGGCTTCAAAGTCAATAAGATGAAACGCTTCAAAATACTGCGTCACAGTAACTTACGTCCCCTTGCTCAGAAATTACTCGAATCAAACTCCCGGCTTCTGGACTGCCCCGAAAGGCGGCGAAAAGGCCTGTTTCGGGGCCATATTATACCACCGTCAAAGAGCAATAACAGTGAGGAAGGTCACTCTTTCGGCTCGAGGGAAGGATTTAGGAGGGGCTGAATTGGGCGGACGGGCGGACGGGCGGACGGTCGGACGGTCGGACGGTCGGACGGGAAGACCAAGGTACTTGATTGTGGATTCGCGAGTCAGGAGGGTTGAGTTCAGATCGGTGGTGAGGCAAGTATGGTTTTGGACCTAACGCAGTTTGTGAAAAGCCGCTCCCGGCGAACCGTTGTTACAGACTCGGCGGGCTCGGCAATCGGATTGACCTCATGTGATACATCATCAGGTACCTGCAGGTACCGGAACTGCACGGCATCGACGCCGAACTCGGCACGGGCGAGGCCGGGAAACTGGCGGATTTGCTGGTGGCTTCGGGGAATCCGGCTGCCGCGATTACCGATATCGGCTATGTCCAATGGTGTTCAAGGCAGGGGTGCGGCACCGGTAGCATCAGCAACCCGGTGCATGGTATCGATTCCTGATTGAGGAAACGCTTGTGAAGGTGTCGTCGAATCCGCGTGAATCATCTTGGCGGCCGCCAGTCCGGCGATATGATCAGCCTCTGAACCAAAGCCCAATGATGGGGATCAGCATCGCGGCCCAGGCCGCGAACATCCAGCGCGTGTGCTCGCCCAATCGCCGTTCCTGGGCCGCCTCCAAACCAGCGATTCGCTGCTCCATGTTGCTTTCGAACGCCGCCAGCCTCTGCACCAGCTTGCTCTCCAGTGCTGCGCGACCTAACTCACCCTTTGCCTCAGATGCTGCTAAACGTTCATCCATTCGCGCCGCGAATCGCTGAAAATTCAGCTCATTGAAATCACGAAGATCGTTACGGTAGGTAATGTCCACTTGGTTGAACCACTCCACGAGTTCGTTGGCGATCTGTTCCCCAAGTCGATCGTACAAGGCCTTCGAAAGCTTTGCCGTCACTGGCACGTCAGCGCTCCCCAGTAGCAGAAGGCCAACAACATAGAAGGTACGCTCGGCGAGACCGTTACCGAAAGTCCGCAAGCCAGTGGCATCTTTTTGAGGTGGTTACCCAACGATGTTTGGGTACGTCTACGTAGAACTATGCACACAAAAAGAAAGGAAACCTGTCCGATTTGTACATCGTATCGGGCATTCTCGCCGCGGACATCACAGATATCGGCAATGTGGCGATGGTGTTTAAGGGCGGCGCGAGATATGGTTTGGGAAATCGACTGGAGAGCGTTTGCACGCGTCTGCAGTAATGAAAGTGAACTCTGAACATCGAACTTTGAACATTGAACGTCCAACGGAGGGTTGGGTGAGCTTCAGTTCGACGTTCGATGTTCCATGTTCCTACACCTCGTACCGAATCGCCTCCACCGGATCGATGCTGGCCGCCCTTGCGGCGGGAACGTAGCTGGCCAGGAGAGCCACGAGTGTCAGCGAAACCGTTACCGCCCCAAACGTCATCGGGTCGACGGGATCTACACCGTACAGCAGCGCCTCCATCAGTCTGGTGAGTCCGAAAGCCGCCCCCAAGCCAAACAAGACCCCGAACGAGCAGAGGATCATCCCCTGCTTCAACACCATCTTCCTCACGTCACCAGCGTTGGCGCCGAGCGCTAGTCGCACCCCCAGTTCTCTGGTCCGCTGGCTCACGATGTAGCTGATCACGCCATAGATCCCAATGGTGCCAAGGATCAGTGCAACCGCAGCCGCGATTCCCAGCATGATGAGGGAGAACGAGGTACGGGCCATCGATCTGTCGAGCAGTTCGTTGAGTCCCCTAACCCCGGCTAGCGGGAGATTCGGGTTCACTTCCCAGATCGCATCGCGAACCGCTGCGAGGAAGTCCGGGCTACCGACACGGGCGCTCCGTACGGCGTAGTTCATCGACCGGCGGGATACAACTTCATCAGCTTCCCCGGGCATTTCGGCCCAGACGTTCCGGAGCATCGCCGGCCAGTAGACCACCGATGTGGGATCCTGGTCTAGCCCGTCGTCTCGCACATTTCCGCTCACCCCTACGATCTCGTACCAGTTGCCGGCGCGCAAACCGGTGGCAATGCGTTTGCCCACCGCGTCCGCCGGAGTGTCCCAATAATCCCTGGCGAAATTCTCGGTGACCATGACCACCTTGTTCAACTCGAAGGCATCACGCCATTCGAGCGCCCGACCGGCGATAACGGGGATCTGCATCGTCTCGAAGTATCCGTTGGCCACCCACTTCATGCGGCGGATGTCGGGAAGCTGGCCCTCCGGCACCGGAATCCCCTCCACGAAGACGGGATCGTTGGAGTCCCAACCGTCCATCGTTACAGAAGTAGAACTTCCCACGCTCGAGACACCAGGAATCTGGCTTATCCGTTCGGAAATGAGTCGGTGCGTTTGGGTAACCTCCAACGCATCAGCCACCTGGGCACTCGGAATACTGAGCCGAACCAGCAGCACTTCTTCAGAGTGACGGAACCCGGGGTCCACGTTCCGGAGAGCCTGGAAGCTCCTGATCATGAGGCCGGAGCCAACCAGCAGCAGGAGAGCCAGGGCTATCTGGGCCACCACCAGCGTGTTTCGCGCCTTGTGTTTCTCCCTCCCCACGCTCCCACCGCGCCCGCCTTCTTTGAGAGCATTGGCCAGTGCCGCTCTCCGGTACTTGAGAACCGGGAACATTCCGAAAAACGCCCCGGAGAACACCGACAAGACCAGTGTGAATACCAGGACCTGCCAGTCTAGCGACACGTCCGCCAGGCGTGGAAGTTCGGCAGGGCCCAACGATCGCAGCAGCGCGAGGCCGCCGTGGGCCAATGCGATTCCGCCGAGCCCGCCGAGTGCTCCGAGCAGGAGACTCTCACTCAGGAAGTCTCGGGCTATTCGCGACCGGCCGGCACCCATCGCCGTCCGCACAGCCATCTCCTTCTCCCGTGCCTCGGCGCGGACCAGGAAGAGATTCGACACATTTGCGCAGGCTATGAGTAGTATCATTCCGACCGTGCCCAGCAACACCCAGAGCACGTCACCGACGTCACCCACTACGTCGGCCTTGAGAGGTGTCAAGTAGGGGCCGAACTGGGCATTCTCCAGGATGTCGAGAGTTGCCCCCCCAGGATATCTGTCTACCGCCATCGGGAGCATCCGGACCACGTCGGCGCTCGCCTGTTCGATCGTCACACCCGGCGCCAAACGAGCGACTGCCTGGTAACTGAAATTTCCGACACCTAACTCAGTGCGATCGAATCGGAACGGTAGATAGAATGCCGGATCGAAGTGCAGAAATCGTGTGTCGGCGCCCATGACGCCAATGATCTCTCTGGGACGACTCTCGACGGTGAGGGTTTTGCCGAGTATTTCTCGATCGCCACCGAACCGCGTCTGCCAGTAGTCATAACTCAGAATCACCGTACGTGGAGTGCCGGGGCTGTCGTCTTCCACCGAAAACCGACGGCCTAGAGCCGGTGCGATCCTGAGTGCCCTGAACGTCCCCTCCGTGACCATCATGATCGGGACCTCTTCCGGCTCGTCCAATCCGGTGACAGACGCGGTCTCGTTATCCCACATCCCGATCTCGGAGAAGGAGCGCCCCTCATCCTCGTACGTGTAGTGGAGTGCTGGGGATTGGTTGATCTGGTCGAATCCCAATCCCGGGGCAGTGTGCCAGACACCGATCAGACGCTCGGGTTCATCGAACGGCAACGGCTTGAGGAGGATGCCGTTCACCAGACTAAAGATTGCCGTGTTGGCGCCGATGCCGATGGTCAGGGTGAGCACCGCGACGAGACTGAAAAGGGGGCTTCGCGTCAGGCGCCGCATTGCGTGACGCGTGTCTTGCCAAAACACACTCATGACATTGTCTCCAGGAGATCTCGTTATTCGTGGCCGCGAGCCGAACCATCCGCCAACGTGAAGCCGAGAGTAACGCGCCGTAAATCTCAGCGTTTCCAGGAAGTACCAAACGCGCGCGCGGCCGAGCGACGTGGTAGCCAGGGACTCAACGAACTCCTGGTCCAGGTCGCCCTTTATGCTCTCCCCCGTCACCCCGCGCGGTAACGCGAGCATCAGCAAAAACTCCGCGAGACGCGGGGGAGCCGGAGTTTTCTT
This sequence comes from Gemmatimonadota bacterium, assembly GCA_039589395.1. GTDB lineage: Bacteria > Gemmatimonadota > Gemmatimonadetes > Gemmatimonadales > GWC2-71-9 > JBDGYW01. Next base: position 13,283 of record JBDHHK010000065.1, on the reverse strand, counting down.
CATCCGTTCACCACTTCGTCCATGCCGCTCCACAGAGCCTCGAGAGCGCCACGCGATTCTCGGAGCGCCGCAACTCCCGCATGCGTCACCTCAAACAGCCTGATGGGCGCCGCGCGACGCGGGCTCTCGGACTCCATCGGAGTCCATTTCACAAAACCCTTCTTCTCCAGCCTGTCGAGAGTCGTGTAAAACGCGCTCCGTGAGACTTTGCGGTTCGCACCGGCCTCAATTTCGCGCCGCACCTCCAGCCCGAAAGCCTCTTCACCCTGGCGGAGGATTGCCAGCAGAACCATCTGTTCGAATACACCTAGGTAGCCTTTGGGCATTTTCCCTCATCTGATAGGCCACATTGTAGACTTATGGGGATACAGACTGTAACGGGATTGGGGGTCGATTGGTTTCAGGCGGGTGGGCGGACGGGCGGACGGGCGGACGGGCGGACGGGCGGACGGGCGGACGGGCGGACGGGCGGACCAGACAATAGTCGACGGCACCTATTACTGCGATCCCACCTCCCTCCTTGCCCCAATTACTTCACTGAGGAAGACGCTCATACGGAACGTAGACACTTCTCCCGGTGACACGTTACTGTACAGACCTGAGAATGTTTTGTTAGGCTTGGGAAAGGAAGCATACTGATGGCCATCATCACGATTTCGAGGGGCTCCTACAGCAAGGGCAAAGAGATCGCCGAAAAAGTGGCGCAGGAACTGGGCTATGAATGTCTTTCGCGCGACGTGCTGCTCGAAGCTTCGGAGCACTTCAACGTCCCGGAGATAAAACTGGTCCGTGCTTTACACGATGCCCCGAAGGTCCTGGAGCGGTTCACGCACGGGCAGAGAAAGTACGTGGCCTACATACAGCAGGTTTTTCTGGAGCACGTGCAAAGAGACAATGTGGTCTATCACGGTCTGGCGGGGCAGTTCTTCCTGCGGGGAGTGGGTCACACGCTCAAGGTGCGGGTTATCGCCGACTTGGAAGACCGCATCCGATTGGAGATGGAGCGCGAGAATATAGACGAGGAAAAGGCGCGACATGTTCTGAAGAAAGACGACTACGAACGCCGCAAGTGGGGCCTCGCGCTATACGGCATCGACACGGCAGATGCCACCCTCTACGACCTGGTGGTTCATATCCGAAAGTTCTCGGTCGATGACGCCGTGAAATTCATAAGCCGGGCTGCTCGGTTACCTCAATTCAAGACAACGCCGGAATCTCAACTTGCGTTGGACGATCTGGTATTGGCTGCACAGGTAAAGAGCACGATTTTCGACACATATCCAAGCGTAAATGTCTCGGCGGACAACGGCATTGTTGTGGTACATACGGAGGGTCCGCTGGAGCAAGAAAGTGCCATAGGTAAGCGGATCCGCTCGCACGTCGAGGGTGTACCTGGAGTGAAAGAGGTGAGGGTGCACGTGCGTCCCACCAACTTTGTGTAATCGGTTGTCTAACGCTCAGATCCAACGAATCACAACATAGAATTACGATCCGCTGAATCCGGAGAGCGGCGCCGAACTTTTCAGAACCCCCGCAGGGGAATAACGCCATGACTCGACTGTCAGTCGTCTTGCTTTTCTCCGTCATACTGACGTCCTATGCAGCATCGGCGTTTGGGCAGGACACACCCCCCACACGCCGCCTTCGGATCCTTGTCACCAACGATGACGGGTTCCAGGCGCCTGGCCTGCGCGCGCTCGCCGATTCGCTTTTCGCCTTAGGGGACCTGACGGTGGTGGCTCCCCTCGAGCAACAGAGCGGATCGGGTCATGGGATTTCTTTTCGGGACCCGATCAAGATATACGACCTCAGGGACTCTTTTGGGATTCCCTGGTATGCGGTGGACGCTCGGCCGGCCACGGTTGTAAAGGTGGCGCTTTTCTCGCTGCTCGACTCACTGCCGGATCTCGTGATCGCCGGGATCAACACAGGGGACAACATCGGCACAAACGCCTGGGTCTCGGGCACGGTGGCAGCGGCACGCGAAGCCGCGCTCGCGGGCATACCCGCGTTGGCGTTCTCCCTGAATCTCACTGGAGCGAATCCGTACAATGTCGCCGCCGGTTCGGCTCGACGGATCGTCGAACGGCTGATAGCCGAGGAACGCCTCAACGCGCCACTGTTGCTCAACATCAACCTACAAGGCGAGGAGCCTCTGGGAGTTCAGGTGGCGCCCATGAGTCTCGTTATGGGAGCACAGAGCTACCAACGTCGCGTATCGCCTGCGGGGCAGGCTTACCTGTGGCACCAATGGACTGCACCTGAAGACGATCCGGTCGAAGGTACGGACCTGTACTGGTACGCTCGCGGGTACATCACGGTCACTCCGCTCACGATCGATCAGACGAATAACGCTACGGTCTCGGAGATGGAGTTGCTGTTTAGGCAGCCGTAGTTAATTCCACACTAGACTTTCGTGCCAAAAAACGCCGCGATACGCGGGTCTTGTTCTTTGATCTTGTTGATCAACGCGTCCTGCTTGCGGATGCGCAGCATTGACCGATGCACCAGGTACACCGCCAGTACAACCAACCCTCCGGAAAGCACCAGAAGTGGTATCAGCAGGTGATAGGTGTCGAGCAATTCGTAGTAGCGGGAAGTTGCTATCAGCACGGTCAAGACGGAGAGCGGCAATGTGAATACTACGATCCCGGTGCGGAGAACAGCCAGGGATGTTCTCTTCTCGGCCAGGATCAATTGGATGTGCGAGATATGGACTGCCTCGTCCTCATCCGCCGACTGTGCGAGCCCACGTTCGACGTTCGTCACGCTGCCCCCTAGAAATAGACTGCCGTTTCTGTGGATCCGGCGATTCGCCGGAAGCGTCCTAACTCACTCGCTCTTCAATACGGCGATTGGATCTGACCGCATGGCGCGCCGCGCATCAGGCGTCCGAGAGTCAACGCCCCCAAGAGCCCTGCAGTCAAGCCGATCGCCACGAGTCTCAGGCTGCCGCCAATCACCCGTTGCGAAATGTCCTTTCCCATGGCCCCCAAAGCAATCCGTACTCCCATTTCTCGCATGCGCTGGTTCACGTTGTACGAAACCACGCCGTAGTGGAACCGCTCGACGACGCTCGGTTCCGCACCAAGATAGAGGGCACGCTTCCGGATGGAACCGATCTACGGGCTGGACCTGACCGCCGAAGTTGTTGCTCGGCAGCACCTTCCGGCAATTCGGAAACAGGAAGTGATGGCCGGAGGAGCGATTGTCGGAATTCGGGATTACTTCTTCCTCGACGAATACGATCACGAGTTCACCCTCAATGTGGACACGGTGCTCGGTACGGTTTGGGACTCTACATTCGTGCGGAGTCGGCTCGCGCAGATTATGGAACGGGGTTCCTATGATTTCGTGATAAGCCTGCTGCCATTCGAACAGAACCACCGGCATCACAAGGCCGCCACTATTCTCGCAATCGACGCGGCGGCCTCGCTGTCACTGGAAAGACGGCCAATCGTTTTGGGAGGATACCCGTATCAGCCACCCGGCGCAGCGCCAATGGAATTCGAAGGACTTCCCAACTTCACCCAGACCACAGTAACCGGCGGTCAGCCCCTTACAAGCTTTGACCTTCTTCAGAAGTTCGGTTTCAACAACCGGCTCGACTTCAGGATCATCTCGAATCGGGTCATCGCCGAGCACAAATCTCAGGGAACCGTGAGGCTGTTGATGAACTCGGGCGAACGCGAGTGCTATTGGTATTTCGACGTGAATGGGCCAGACGGCCGGCAGCGAACGGTCGATTTGTTTGAGGCACTGCGCCATGAGCTCTCACTAACACCGTCGTTTTTCCTACCGCCGTACCGCCTTCCTTCGCCATCCATCTGTAACGTCTATGCCCACCGTTTCACTCACTCATAACCAGGCAATTCAGGTGGAATAGATGAAGGTCAGATCCTCTAGTTATGCGCGGACCCGGCTGTCGCTGTTCGCGCTCGCGATTGCGCAGATGGCCTGCTGGGACTCGGGAACGTCTGTGGGCCTTGCCGACGGGCCGCAGCTCAGCTGCAACGTGTCGGATGCGGAGATCCATTTGGGCAACGCTGGGAGGGACGCGATTCCGGCGTTGACCAACCCGTTGCTGGCGAAACCAGGCGAGTTGGCCACTCAGTACGTTGGCCCGGACGACAGGGTGATCGGCCTGGAATTTGAAGACGTAAAACTGGCCGTGCCGCTCAATATCCTCTGGTGGCACGAGATAGTGAACTTCGACATCGCGGGCCGGCAGATAGCGGTAACGCACTGCCCGCTCACCGGGTCGAGCCTGGTCTTCGACCGGGCGTCAATCGACGGCGCCGAGTTCGGCGTGACCGGGCTGCTTTTACGCAACAATCTCATCATGTACGACCGAAGCTCCGAAGAGTCGATGTGGCCACAGATGGCGCGGCGAGCGAGATGCGGCGTGAGGGCCGATATGGAGTTGAGAATGGTGCCGTCCATCGAGATGACTATGGACGGTTGGGAAACACTGCACCCCAATACACTAGTCGTGACCAGCGCGACGGGATTCGCGCGCCCTTACCACCGTTACCCATACGGCACCTACCGCCAGATCGACAACCCGAGCACGCTTTTTCCTTTGTCCGGAGAGCTCGACCCGCGGCGTCCCCCGAAGGAGCGCACACTCGGCATCCCCGACGGCGATGGTGGCCGCGCGTTTCCGTATGGCGAGTTGGAGGCACTTGGATCCACTGCCGCCGTGGACGGCGACGAGTACGTCGTATTTTGGGATAGCGTTGTTCAAGCGGCCATGGCCTATAGAAAGGCGTTCAACGGTTTGAATCTCGATTTCCTGGTTTCGGATGGTCGGATCCGGGACGTCCAGACGGGAACCGAGTGGCGTATCGACGGCCTCGCGGTCTCGGGACTCCTGGCAGGCGGGCACCTCGACCCCGTACCCGAGGCTTACGTGTCCTATTGGTTCGCCTGGGCCGCATTCCAACCCAATACGACCCTGTGGAATGCTCCGTGACCGGCACGAGGATCCGAGGCGTGGAAGATTACCGCCGTACCGCACTTCCGTCCGGTTGAAGATCCACCTGTAACACAGCCGCTGTTCGGTTCACACACCAATTAAACAGGCATAGCGACTCCAGTATCTGGGGGCTTGCCCGGCTTCTCCGCTGCTTGGAGCACGGAGACCGCAACACGGATTTGGTGCGGCCTCGATCAGGAGGAGGCAATGAACGCTGGACATTCAGTTTATAGATGGCTGTGGCGACCGGCATTTGCCCTTGCACTCACTGCGCTGGCATGTGGGGAAACATCCAATGTCCTCGATCCGGGCAGCGATCCTCAGCTCAGCTGTACCATATCGGACTCCGAGATCTTCGACGGCGGCCCTGGAAAGGACGGAATTCCGGCTCTAACCAACCCAACATTCGTGGTGCCAGGAGCTCCCGGAACCGAGTACCTCCTGGACGAAGACCGCGTGATCGGCCTGGTAGTGGGGAACCAAGCGTTGGCGATTCCGCTCAACATCATGTGGTGGCACGAAATCGTGAACCTGGACGTCGGCGGTCGACAACTGGCGGTCACGCATTGTCCGCTCACCGGCTCGAGCCTCGTGTTCGACAGGGCCTCGATTGACGGAGCGGAGCTGGGAGTTTCAGGGCTCCTTTATCAGAACAACCTCATCATGTACGACCGCAACGCTTTGGAGTCGCTCTGGCCCCAGATGGCGCGAGTCGCCAGGTGCGGTTCCAGAAGTGGTGCGCAACTCAGCATGTTTCCGGCGTGGGAGATGACTTGGGAGGGGTGGCGGACGCTTCACCCACAGACAACGGTGGTGAGTTCAGCGACTGGAGCCGAACGCAACTACGGATTCTATCCCTACGGCGCTTACGATCAGATTAATAACCGCGACCTGCTCTTCCCTCAGCCTCAGATCGATGCCACGCGCCCGCCCAAGGAACGAGTGCTTGGGATTCCGGACGGCGAAATCGGCACAGCCTACCCCTACGGTATTCTCGAATCATTGGGGCCCGTGGCGGCGGTCAAACGCGATGGAGACGTGGTCTTCTGGGACAGTGAGCGTCAGGCGGCGATGGCATATTCTCCAATCCTCGAGGGCGATGAGTTGGACTTCGAGTTCGGTCAGGGCCTGATCTGGGATACGCAAACGCAGAGTATCTGGCGGCTTGACGGCTTTGCCGTGTCAGGCCCATTGGCAGGAAAGAGGCTCGAGCCGGTAGCTGAAGCGTACGTCTCCTACTGGTTCGCCTGGGCTGCCTTTCATCCCAACGCCACGTTGGGGATCACACAATGACCCGCCTTACTGCCGCAACGCGAATCGGGATCGTTCTGATAGCGGTGTCCGTCCATGTTCAGGAAGCGACCGCCCAGGCGATATGCAGTGCTCCACATTCGTCCCCTTCTCTGGTGCGGAACGGCTCCATGCGAACTCTCGAGCTGGGCACGGGCTGGCTACAGGTCTCGCTATACCGACAGCAGGCCGACGAATCCTTCAACCACTTGGGCGACCGGCAGCCCTTCCTGGCGAACGGACAGTTCGACACACGCTCTGTCTTTGTATCAGGCGCGGTAGGATTGACGCGCGGCGTGGAGTTTTGGGCTCAACTGCCGGTGCACAATTTGAACGCGAATTCCGCGGGCGGAACGAGCACCACAACTGGATTGGGCGACCTCCGATTCGCCGGACGAGTCGGCTCCGAGTTCGTTGGGCTCGACGTGCCACTTGCGGCCCGCTTCGGGATCAAGATCCCGGGCAGTGAGTTCCCAGTGGATGCAACCGTACTGCCTCTCACCGAGGGCCAGCTGGATTTCGAAACGAGCTTGGAATCAGGTGGCACGCTCGGGTCGCTGCCGCTCTATGTGACCGGTTGGGTCGGTTACCGGTGGCGAACCGAAAACGAAGAAGCGGCACGGAAACCGGGGGACGAGGGGTTTGCTCACCTCGCCCTGGGAGCGTTCGCTGGCGATTTCATTCTGGAGCTCGCGGCCGACGGCTTGTACGGTCGTGCACCGGTTGCCCAGGGGATAACGCTTGACGGTGAGCGCCGTCGCCTGCTGCAACTGATCCCGACCGTCGGATACGAATTAGGTCCGGGGCGCCTGGAGTTCACCAGCCAGGTCCCGGTTTACGGGCGGAGCCTGCCGAGTGGTGTCGGCATGAGTATCGGCTACCGCTTCGCTTGGGGTGTTTGACGAAGAGATTTGAACCGCAATGAAGGAAAGAGAGGAAGCTACAATGACCATATCACCGAGGCTCACCAAGACACTTGCCGGCGCGTTTGCCGCGTTGCTCTTGACCGTTGGCTCCCTGTCGGCTCAGGGAAGAGAAGCGTTCACCGAGGAGAGATTCGAGGCACTTCAGGCTGCCGGCGAACTGGTTCTTGTGAGCGTACACGCCGACTGGTGCGGCACCTGCGCCAGACAGAGCGACATCCTGTCTGCTTTCCCTGAGAAGAATCCGGACACGGAGTTGTACATACTGGTCGTCGATTTCGACAAACAGAAGGATTGGGTGCGGCACTTCGGCGCGCCGAGTCAGTCGACTCTGATTCTGTACAGGGGTGAGGAGCGCGTCTGGTTCAGTGTAGGCGAGACGGGCGAGGACAAGATCTACGGTCAGATCACCGAGGCTGCTGCCGGAGCGCGGTAATGAGTCTCGACTTCGCGGCAGTACCGCTGGCTTTGGCCGCCGGTGTAATCGGGGTTCTCTCTCCGTGCGTTTGGCCGCTCGTGCCCGTCGTCACTTCGGCGGCGGCGGGTAGCGGCCGCACTGGTCCCATCTATCTGGCCGGCGGGCTGTCGCTGTCGTTCGCGGTAGCGGGCACGCTCTTCACCTGGCTCACCGTGAGCACTGGATTCGATCCGGAGATCTTCCGTTTCTTTGCGGCAGCGATGCTGGTGACACTTGGCGCAATCCTCGTCGTTCCCGCTCTGGGCGGTTGGGTGACACTCAAGCTCTCGATGTTGTCGGGTAGAATGGGCATTCAGCCGGGGAACAACCCTGTTTCAGCTCCGGGTCAGTTCGGCGTCGGCGCACTCCTCGGATTCGTCTGGCTTCCCTGCGTGGGGCCGACACTCGGCGCAGCGGTCGCACTCGCGGCCCTAGGTCAGAACATGCCGATGGCATTCGTAGTCATGCTCGCATACGGGATCGGAACCGCTGGTGTGCTGCTGGCTGCAGGAATGATCTCGAGCAATGTGCTGCTCCGAAATCGCTCGGGCGTGATATCGCGCGCCCAATTTGGCAAGAAGCTGCTGGGATGGTCGGTGCTGGTGCTCGGCTTGCTGGTACTCACGAAAACCGACAAAGTCTTGGAGGCGTGGGCGGTGGGGTTGTTGCCGGGGTGGATTTATAGTCTGTGACGAGGTGAGGGAGGGGAGGAAGGAGTGGGAGAGGCGGTAGGCGAAGCGGCAGCTACTCTAATTCGTACTCTTTGATCTTGCGGTAGAGCGTCCTCTCACCAATCCCCAGATTCTCCGCCGCCTTGCGGCGATTCCCCTTGGTCTCCTTGAGCGCAGCCTCGATTGCGGCGCGTTCGACATCCGCCATTGCCATTCCCGGACGGTAAACGACGGATTCGTCCGGCGGCTCCGCCGGTTTGGCTAAGATCTCCACTGCCGGAGCGTGCGGTGGAATCTCTTCATATTCGACCGGCGCCGCTCGCCCGACATCGAACGGCGCAACTCGTTCGCCGGATTCGTTGACACGGCGTCGTAGTTCTTCGACCTGCAGTTTGAGCTCGACGAGGCTCCTCAGGATGAACTCGAGTTCCTTGCCCTGGACCTCTCGCGTCTGCTGCGGCACCCTCATCGGGAGGAGTCGTGTACCCCCCTCACGAATATCGGCCGGGATATCGCTGGCGCGAATCTCCGATCCAGGTGCCAACACCACCATTGAGTCGATCAAGTTGCGGAGTTCTCGGACGTTTCCCGGCCAATCGGCGTTCACCAGAATTTCCATCGCGTCGGGGGCGATCCCCGAGAACTGCCTACCATGCTCGTCACTCAGCTCGCGTATGAAGCGCCTTATGAGAATTGGGATGTCACTGCGGCGTTCACGAAGTGGGGGCAAATAGATGTTCAGGACGTTCAGTCGATAAAACAGATCGTCGCGGAACACACCGAGCGCCACCTGCTCTTTGAGCGAACGGTTTGTCGCCGCAATCACCCGAACGTCGACACGGATTGACTCCGTTCCTCCTACCCGAAAGAACGCCCGGTTCTCCAACACGCGCAGCAGTTTCACCTGGGTCGACGGCGGCATCTCGCCGACTTCGTCGAGGAAGATCGTGCCACCGTTTGCCAACTCGAAGCGGCCCAACCGACGTTCGGCAGCCCCAGTGAACGAGCCCTTCTCGTGCCCGAACAACTCTGATTCCAGCAGTGTATCGGGAAGAGCTGAACAATTGACCGCAACGAACGGCTGATCGAGCCTTCGCGATAGATTGTGGATGGCATGCGCCACCAGTTCCTTACCAGTGCCCGATTCACCCTCGATCAACACAGTACTCTGCACCGGCGCCATCTGCTCGATCTTGACCAGGACTTCTTGTATTGGCGCACTCTCACCGACGATACCGGTGCGAACCTGCAATCGCCGCCGTTCGATCAGGTGCAAAGCATACGCCAGCACCTCTGGCGGCTCTACCGGTTTTACAAGCGACGCCGACAGGCCGGCACGTTGCCCGGCGTCATCTGCATCGAGAGCTTCTGCTTCTATCAGGCCCAGCGTTTGAATTGACCTGCGGCGCGCGATCGTGATCAACGCCCTGGACGGATGTTCCAACAAAGCGCCCGTAAGAATCACGATATCGGGGTGGGCGTCAGTGAGTATCGCCACCGAGTCATCCAACGACGAGACGAGGATCGTCGTGTGGCCCTCACTCTCGAAGTGCGCGTTGATGCGAACCGCCGCTTCGAGATCGTCCATCGTGATCAAGGCTTTGATTGCCATCAGTGATCCGTGGGTTCGTCTCGTACAATCTGAACCGCGTGTTCGAGCACCGACGCGAGCGCCTCCAATCCGTCTCGCACGCCGCCAACACTCCCAGGAAGATTCACTACTAGCGCCGAGCCACGAATTCCAGCGATGCCTCTGGAGAGCATGCTTCTCGGAAAACTCTCACGTTTTGCGGCCCGAATTGCTTCGGCTATGCCAGGGGCTTCTCTCTCCAGCACTGCTTTCGTGGCTTCGGGTGTCACATCTCTGGGCGCCAAGCCGGTGCCGCCCGTGGTCAAAATGACGTCGGCAACTCCATCGTCCGCCCACCGCGTCAGGACCTTGGCAATGAGGTCGGATTCATCGGGCACCAACTCGCGCGCAGCCAAGTCATAGCCGGCTTCGCCCAGCCATTTGACGATCGTTTCGCCAGACTTGTCCTCACGCTCACCCGCTGCCCCACTGTCTGACACAGTGAGCACACCCACGCGAATCGGCATCGGAGGTATGTCGCTATCCCTTCTTGACGCTCCCACCCTTGTAGAACGGCATCGCAGTGACGGTCGCTTCCACCATTTTTCCGCGGCAATCGATCTCTATGGCGGTACCCGGATCGATCGAGTGGGTCGGCAGATACGTGGTGCCGATCGCCTTCTGTAAACTCGGGCTGAACCCGCCACTCCTGACTACATCGATCTTATGGCCCTTCAGAAACACATCATACCCGTGTCTGGGAATCGCGCCCTTCTGCGGTACGGTGAATCCACACAACTTGCGAGTCGCGCCCCCCGCTGCCTTGACCTTCTCGAGCGCGGCCTTACCCACGAACGGCGCACCCTTCTTCAACTTCACGATCCAGCCGAGTTTGGCTTCGTATGCGTTTGTGGTTTCGTCGATATCCGAACCGTACAGCGCGTACCCCATTTCCAGGCGCAGCGAGTCGCGACACCCCAGGCCCACGGGCTGGCCGCGGCCCTCACCCACGACTGCTTCCCACATTTTATCCGCATGCTTGGCGCGGAAGTAAAGCTCAAAACCATCCTCGCCCGTATACCCGGTGCGCGATACGAAACATTCCACTCCCGCCACCTGGCCAGTTTCGAAGTGGTAGTACTTAATGGCTGAGGTATCCATCGAGCATAGTGGAGCCACCAGCTCTTCACTCTTCGGACCCTGAACCGCAAGCAGGCCGACTTCGTCCGATATGTTCTTGAGGCGGACGTTGACGCCCTGCTTTTTGGACACGACGTGCTCCCAATCCTTGTCGATGTTTGCCCCATTGACGACCAGCATGATACGGTCGTCGAATCGATACACGAGGCAATCATCTATGAACGTCCCTTCGTCGGTGAGGAATGCGGAGTACTGTGCCTGACCCTCTTCCAACGCGGCAACGTCGTTGCAGGTGATCCTGGTAACGAAGGCGTTGCGATCGGGACCCGTCAATTCGAACTCACCCATGTGCGATACGTCGAAGACTCCGACCGATTCGCGGACAATGAGGTGTTCCTTGTTAATGCCAGTCGGGTACTGCACCGGCATCTCGAAACCTGCGAACGGTACGATCTTGGCCTTGGCGGCAACGTGATGATTGTAAAATGGTGTGCGCTTCAGTTCTCCTGCCGTCATACAATTTCCTTTCAACCCAAAAGCTTTGCGACCAACGCCTTCTGAACGTGCATTCGGTTCTCGGCTTGATCGAACACGCGCGACTGAGGCCCGTCGATGACTTCCGCCGCCACCTCCTCTCCCCTATGTGCCGGCAGACAATGAAGGAAGATCGCGTCGTCATCCGCCAGGGCCATCAGCTCGGTATCAACTTGGTATCCCTTGAAAGCTAACTTGCGCGCTTCTGCATCCGCCTCCTGACCCATCGATGCCCAGACATCCGTAGTCACGACGTGCGCATCGCGCACCGCCTCATCGGGGTCCTCGAAAATGCTCACAGTGGCAGCCGCTTTCGCGTTCTCGAATATGTCGTGGTTTGGCTCGTAGCCTTCAGGACACGCTAGGCGCAGCTCGAACCCGAGCAGCGCCGCAGCATTCAACCACGAGTTCGCCATGTTGTTGCCGTCGCCCACCCAGGCGACAATCTTGTCTTCCCAGTCACCGAACTCCTCCCAGACCGTGAACATATCGGCGAGCAACTGGCAGGGGTGTAACAGGTCTGTGAGTCCATTGATAACGGGAATGGATGCGTACTCGGCTAGTTCTTCGACGTCCGAATGCGCGAATGTCCGGATCATGATACCGTGCACGTAGCGCGATAACACGTTCGCCGTGTCGGATATGGTCTCACCGCGACCCAGCTGCATGTCTTGGGACGACAGAAACAGCCCATGCCCACCCAACTGATATGTCCCCACCTCAAACGATACTCGAGTCCTGGTCGAGCTCTTCGCAAATATCAACGCAAGCGTCTTTCCCTCGAGTGGCCGGTCAGTGTACTCACCAGACTTCATCGCCGCCGCATTTTCGTACAGATCGGACACTTCGGATGCGGAAAGGTCGGAAATCTTCAGGAAGTCTCGCTTTGGCATACTTTTCCCCTCGAATCGGTCAAAATGACAGAGTGCGAGCGGATTCTACCCTGCTCGAGCGTGACTGTAAAGGCGCCTACAGGATGTATTTCCTGAGGTCTTCATCCTCAACGATCTTGAGGAGTCTGTCGCGCACCTGGGGCGCGTCGAAGACGAATTTCTTGTCGTCAACTTCCGGCAAGTTGAACAGGACGTCTTCCAAAAGCGTCGTCATGACCGTGTGGAGCCTCCGAGCGCCAATGTTCTCCATACGATCGTTCATGCGCATCGACAGCTTAGCAACTTCCTGAATACCATCGTCTGTGAATTCGAGCGTCGCGTCCTCGGACGCGCACAACGCCTGATACTGCTTCACTAGACTGTTCTCGGGCTCGGTCATGATGCTCACGAAATCGTTCGCGTTCAGCGACGATAGTTCGACCCTTATTGGGAACCTCCCCTGCATTTCCGGAATGAGGTCCGACGGTTTCGCAACGTGAAAAGCACCAGCCGCAATGAACAGGATGTGGTCGCTGCGCACGTAGCCGTAACGCGTTTGTACGGTCGACCCCTCCACTATCGGCAACAGGTCGCGTTGCACGCCTTCCCTCGATACATCGGGACCCGCCTGGCTGCGCTCACCGGCAATCTTGTCCAACTCGTCTATGAAGATGATGCCGTGATTCTCGACGCGATCGAGTGCCTCGTTCACCACGTCGTCCATGTCGACCAGTTTCTTCAACTCCTCGTCCACCAGGATGCGCCGCGCTTCCGACACACGCAGCTCACGTTTTTTGGTACGCTTCGGCAACATTTCTTGAAGCGCCTCGCCGAGGTTGATGTCGGGC
>JBDHHK010000064.1:0-20870 GCA_039589395.1 Gemmatimonadota bacterium | reverse complement strand
ACGAACGAACTGCGCTCGTTGCTACCTCTCACGTGTTCTTCACAACCGGTGCCATCCAGGACGTCAAGGCCATTGCCGACGTCGCTCATGCGAAGGGAGCATTGTGTCTCATTGACGCGTACCAGAGCGTCGGACAACTGCCAATCGACGTGCATGAAACGGGGGTCGACTTTCTATGCTCGGGCGGGCTCAAATGGCTACTCGGCGGACCGGGAATCGTGTTCCTCTACGTCCGCAGCGATCTCGCGAGCCAGCTGCATCCAACGACAACCGGGTGGTTCGCACACGAACGTCAGTTCGATTTCGATCCACGAGAGATCTCTTGGCACGATGACGCCCGCCGATTCGAGCAAGGAACGCCGTCGCTCGCAGCCGTAGTAGCACAGCTAGGTGGACTGGAGCTAATCCGTGAGATCGGAATTCCGGAGATTCGCGCGGTCACGCGGGGCTTGACGGACGATCTGGTGGAGCGGGCCGTTGACGCAGGGCTGAATCCCAAGGTGTGCGAAGATCCAGAACGGCGAGTGGCGATAGTAATGGTCCCCGCTGAAGATCCGCACGCTTCGGTTAAACTGCTAGCGCAGGAAAAGATCATTGTTGATGCACGACCAGGGCACGTACGCCTGTCACCGTACTTCTACAACATCGAGGAAGACCATGTCGCAGCAATCTCCATCCTCTCCACCTGACGCGAACCCTCCCGATATGGGAGTTCGTGTAACAGCCGACGAACAGCTGCTCAAGGTGCCGCCTCTCGCGGAACGGCATGGCTTCGTGGATTCGGATCCGTGGCGGGTCCTCAGGATCCTCGGCGAATTTGTGACAGGGTTCGAAGAACTCGCGGACGTCCGGCGAGCGGTCAGCTTTTTTGGGTCCGCTCGTACCGAACCGTCAGATGCGATGTATGAACTGACCGTCGCAACCGCTCGTCTGCTTGGCCAAAACGGCTTTGCGATAATTACCGGCGCAGGCGGCGGGATAATGGAAGCAGCAAACAAGGGTGCCAGGGAAGCCGGAGCACCTTCCATCGGGCTCAATATCGAGTTGCCATTCGAGCAGGTTACGAACCCTTACGTCGACCGTACGGTCGACTTTCGGTACTTCTTCGTGCGGAAGACCTTGTTGGTCAAGTATTCGTCTGCGTTCATCTTCCCGCCGGGCGGCTTCGGAACAATGGATGAGTTGAGCGAAGTCCTGACTTTGAAGCAAACCAGGAAGATCGGCGGCATGCCAATCGTGCTCATGGGCAAGGAGTACTGGAATGGCCTGCTCGAATGGCTTTCGGACGACGTGGCGGGTGAAGGCAAAATCAGCCCGGCGGACCTGGATCTGTTTGAGGTCACTGATGATCCAAAACGAGTTCTGGATATCGTGGTCGCGTGGTGGCGGGAACACGACGCGGCGGACCGAGGATCCGTGAAGCCCTAGCATCATGGGTCGATATCCGCACGACAAACGCCAGTACCTGAGCGGCCACGTGATTGCTCCGAATCCGATCACCGGCGGCGAATCCATCGCTGATCTGATAGACAATGCTTTCAATGCCTACAACGCCGGTCGGCTTCGTGAAGCTTGTCGCCTGTACGCCGATAAGATGTTGTCCGGAGATGTGACAGTTGGAATGAGTTTGGCTGGGGCCCTCACTCCAGCAGGCCTCGGAATGTCGGCGGTGGTGCCTCTCGTACAGGCCGGGTATGTGGATTGGATCGTCTCAACTGGTGCGAATCTCTATCACGATGCTCACTTTGCGCTCGGGCTGACAATGCACCGGGGCTCTCCCCATATCGATGACGTAGCACTACGAGAGCAGGGAGTGGTTCGTATCTACGACATCGTTTTCGATTATGACGTGCTTCTGCATACCGATCAGTTCATTCGGGAGGTATCCGCGCGCGAAGAGTTCCAGAGAACGCTGAGCTCTGCAGAGTATCACTATCTCCTGGGCGGGTACCTCTTGGAGCGCGAACGCAATCTTGGGTTGCAGAACAAGTCTATGCTCGCGGTCGCCCACGAGTGCGAAGTACCAGTGTACACCTCGTCACCTGGAGACTCATCCATAGGCATGAACGTCGCAGAGCTGGCGATAACGGGCCATGCGATCCGGTTCGACGTTTCCGCGGACGTTAACGAGACAGCTGCGATCGTGTTGGACGCGAAGCGCAACAGCGGTGGAAGCGGAGTGCTACTGATCGGAGGTGGCAGCCCGAAGAATTTTGTGCTGCAGACAGAGCCACAGATTCAGGAGGTACTGGGGATCGATGAGAAGGGGCATGATTATTTCTTGCAGTTTACCGATGCACGGGTCGATACTGGAGGGCTTTCAGGGGCAACTCCCAGTGAAGCAGTCAGCTGGGGCAAGGTTGACCCGGACAAGCTCCCGAACGCTGTCGTGTGTTACGTGGATAACACCATCGGGCTGCCGTTGCTCACAGCATACGTTCTGTCACAATGCAAACGCCGTCCTTTGAAGCGTCTGTACGCTCGGCGCGATGAATTGCTTGCTGGTCTCAAGACCGAGTACGAACGGGTTCGGCGTCACAGAGGCCCCCGTCAGAACGAGCCAAAATGAAGTCGGCGAGCACGCTGAATCGAGTTGCGATCGTTGCAGGGTGTAGGACGCCCTTCTCTAAGGCAGGCACGACTCTCAGAAAGAAGTCTGCCGTGGATCTCGCCCGCCACACAGTTGTGGAGCTGATTCACAGGACGAACCTGGACTGCAATTCGGTCAACCAGATGTTTTTCGGCCAGGTGCTGTCGAGCCCGCTGTCGCCAAACCTCGCTCGCGAAGTAAGTCTCCTTCCTCAGTTCCCAAAGAATGTTCCCGCTGCGTCCGTCAACCGTGCTTGCGCGTCGGCGAATCAGGCAGTGGTTCTCGGTCACGATCAGATAGCGCTGGGTCATGCTGACGTTGTGGTGGTGGGTGGTGCTGAGAGCCTCTCCAATGTGTCAATAGTGCACTCGGAGCAGTTTTCCCAGACACTGGTGCAAATGAGTCGCGTCAAGTCTCTGACAGCTCGCGCGAAGCTTTTGGGATCTGTGCAGCCCAAACACCTGATTCCGGTCACACCGGCGATTGCCGAACCCTCCACTGGTGAGACGATGGGTCAGGCGGCTGAGAAAATGGCAAAGATCAATGGGATCAGCAGAGAAGACCAGGATCGATTTGCGCTCCGCAGTCATCGGCGCGCCAACGCTGCTACGAGAGACGGCCGTCTCCCAGCCGAGATTGCCCCGATCCTCGATGTGGACGCCGACGGTCCGGTATTGACGGACAACGGTGTTCGCCCTGACAACAGTATCGAAAAGCTGGCAACTCTGCCTCCTGTGTTCGACGACAAACACGGATCGGTAACCGCAGGAACATCGTCTCAACTGACAGATGGAGCAGTTGCTCTACTGCTCATGAGTGAAACGGTAGCCGAGGCGCAAGGATACGTCCCTCTTGCATTCATACGCTCATATGCCGTCACGGCACTCGATCCGGGCGACCAATTACTCATGGGGCCAGCGTTTGCGATTCCGAAAGCCCTCGACCGAGCGGGTATTGAGTGGAGCGCAGTTGGTGTTGTGGAAATGCATGAAGCGTTTGCTGCACAGGTGCTTTCCAACATCAAGGCCATAGAATCGACAGCGTGGGCGGATGAGCATTTAGGAAGAAGTGCCCCGGTAGGTGAGGTGAATTGGGAGACGTTCAATGTGGCGGGCGGATCAATCGCGCTGGGACACCCCTTTGGGGCGACAGGTGGGAGAGTAACGCTCACGTTAGCGAATGAAATGGCAAGGCGCGACGTTGAGTTTGGGCTCCTTTCAGTGTGCGCGCAGGGTGGAATGGGCTTCGCAATGGTGCTGGAGCGCCGCTAACATGGGTGCGTTTTCCAAACGCGTTTCAGACCGGATCGCATGGCTCGAGTTGGATGTTCCTGGTGCATCGGTGAACAAGATTACGAAGGGCATCAGGGAAGAACTCAGAGAGCTTCTTGAATCCTTGTGCACCGACGAGGAGGTCCAGGCCGCAGTCTTGATTTCCCGGAAGCCAGAACAGTTCATTGCCGGTGCCGACGTCAGAGAATTCGCGAACCTCAAGACGCGAACCGAAGCTCTCACTCTCGTGCGCGACGGCCAAGCATTGGTGAACAGGTTTGAGACAATTGGGAAACCGCTCGTTGCTGCGATAAACGGTCCCTGCATCGGAGGTGGACTCGAAGCTGCCCTCGCATGCACCTATCGTATTGCCACTGACCATCCCAAAACGATTCTGCGTCTACCGGAGGTCCGTCTTGGCATCATTCCGGCGGCCGGCGGATGTCAACGCCTTCCGAGACTGATCGGTATTAGAAGTGCCCTCGAGATGATCCTCACCGGCAAAGCGCTATCAGCTAGACAGGCGGCACAGCGAGGACTGGTGGATGAAATCGTACACCCGTCCATTTTGAGTGCTGCAGCGTTGAAAGCGGCCTTGAAGCTAACGACAGGATGGCGACCGAAACGACCTCACAGGATCTTTGCTCAAATTGCGCGCAGGGCGATCTTTGCGAAGGCTAGAAAAGCGGTGCTCGCGAAGACCGGCGACCACTATCCCGCACCGCTAGCGGCCCTCAATGCTGTGAGCCACGGTCTTCAGTACGGCTTGGATGCAGGTCTGGAGCACGAAGCTGCTCACTTCTCGGAGCTGGCAATCGGTGAGGTTTCCAGAAATCTCGTACAGCTTTTCTTTGCCGGGACGGCGCTCAAGAAAGCCTACGGCTCTGCTGATGAAACGTCCCCGCCGCGGTCGATTCCTAACGTCGCTATCGTAGGCTCAGGGTTCATGGGCTCAGCGATTGCCGGCGTGGCGGTTGCACACGCGGGTGTCGACGTCCGGTTGCGCGACAAGGAACTCGATCGGGTAGTCCGGGGCCTCAACAGTGCCCGTGAAGTGCTGCGTGACCGGCACCGCAACGGTCGCATTGACGAATTCGAACTGCGACGCAAGGAATCGTTGCTCTCGGGTGGTGTGGATTGGGCCGGGTTCGGGCGTGTGGATCTCGTAATCGAAGCGGTTTCGGAGAACCTCGAGGTGAAGCGTAGCGTGGTTGATGAAGTTGAGCGTCAAGTGCCACCCGAGTGCATTATCGCGTCGAACACGAGTACCATCCCGATCTCAAAGATCGCAGAGTCAGCTAGTGAACCGCATCGTATCGTCGGGATGCATTTCTTGTCACCGGTGGCGAAGATGCCGCTCCTCGAGGTGGTTGCTCACCAACAGACCGCACCGTCGGCTGTCTCGTTCGCTGTTTCTTTCGGACGGGCCCTCAACAAGACAGCAATTGTCGTAAAGGACAGCCCTGGATTTTGGGTGAATCGAATATTGGCGCCATATCTGTACGAAGCATGGGTGTTGCTCGAGGAGGGTGTGGATGCCGAGACGATCGATTCGGTGATGACGGAGTTCGGTTTCCCGGTGGGACCGATTACCTTGCTCGACGAAGTTGGACTAGACGTGGTCTACGAATTGTTACAAGCCTTGCACGAGGCGTTCGGTGACCGTTTGAAGCCGAGGGATGGGCTCGATCGTCTGGTCATAGACGGACGTCTTGGGCGCAAAGCTGGGCGCGGGCTTTTTCAATACCGTCGTGGAAAGAAACGACGCTTTGATGAAAGAGCGTACGAGCTGATCGGCGTGAATGTTGCCCGGCAAATAGCAGAAGGCGAGATCTTAGCTCGACTCGTCTACTCGATGTTGAACGAGGCAGCAAGTGCAGTGGAAGAAGGGGTAGTGAGGTCTTCGAGGGAAGGTGATATTGGCGCCATCTACGGTATGGGTTTTCCTCCGTTCCGAGGTGGGCCGCTTCGTTACATCGATCACGTCGGAACGGCAGACGTGTTGGCCACGCTGGAAAAATTGAAGCAACAACATGGAAACCGCTTCGCACCTGTACAGGTCTTGGTACAAATGGGAGAGCGAAACGAGAGTTTCTACGAACAACATTAATGAACGGGACAGTGAAGTCGTATGCCCCCTAACCTTTATTTGTGGCTGAGCGAGCAACGCAGCGTATTTGATTTTATAAAGAGCAACGGCATAGCCAGAAAGCTGGCTTCCCGATTTGTCGCAGGTGAAACCGTCGATTCGGCGATTGAGGCTGCAAAGGTCCTCAACGCAGACGGCACCATGGTGAGCCTGGATCTGCTCGGAGAGAGCGTCTCCTCTCGGGAAGAAACTGGCGCTGCGCGCGACGAGGTCCTGGAAATCCTCCATGCAATTTTCGAGACAAAGGTCGACGGCAATGTCTCCGTGAAACTCACTCAGCTCGGCCTCGATATAGACAGGAGTCTCTGTATCGAGAACATGAGTCAGATACTAGAGCGCGCCAAGGAGTTGGACATCTTCGTGCGCATCGACATGGAAAGCACAGAGTACACTGAGCGCACACTCGAAATATTCGAGGAGCTGCACGACAAATACGGAAACGTGGTCGGCATTGTCATTCAGAGTTATCTGTACCGTTCGGCCGGCGACATTGAGATGCTCGTCAAACGTGGTGCTCGTGTCCGGCTTTGTAAGGGTGCATATTCAGAGCCACCTGAGTTGGCTTTCCAGGACATGAAAGACGTCCGTGCTGCGTTTGTCGCGCTGATGAAGCGACTAGTCGATGACGGAACCTACCCTGGAATCGCAACACACGACGACGAAATGGTGGACAAGACCCTTAAGTACGTAGAAGCAAACAGCATTCCTGTGGAGCGATTCGAGTTTCAAATGCTCTACGGTGTCAGGCGTGACCTTCAGAAGAAGCTTCGAAACCAGGGTTTCAATGTGCGAGTCTATATACCGTTCGGCAGCAACTGGTATCCCTATCTGATGCGGCGTATGGCAGAGCGATCAAGCAATGTCGGTTTTATGGTCAAGAGCCTCATTAGGGAAACGTTTGCAGGAAAATGACGAACGACGCAACGCTGGGTGGATATGTGAAAACGCATAGTTGCCCCCCAGCGTTTTTGGGTCACGATGGTTTCTCATATACCGCCGAGGTCTACATTGACGATGATTCGCAGGCCGACGGTCGGTTCGGGGCAGCAGTTCTCTTCATCCGATGGCCTAAAGAGGGGGTCAGGCCTGAGGGGCATCTGGAAACCGGCTACCTCGAGCATGGCGACACACAGGAGATAGCAAGGTCCAACCTGGAGCGCCTCACTCTGCTCGAGCTCAAGGAACACCTCGATCGTTTGGTCGAGGAATCGAAGGGGCGTCCCGACTGGTAACCACGGAATCTGGGCTGGTGATGTCCAAGACCGGCGGTATTTACAGGGTGTTCGTCGGTGATGAGATTCTCGAAGCGACGTTGCGTGGTCGGTTCAAACAACAACACAAGAAGCGCATTCTGGTCGGTGACCGCGTCGTCTTGTCAATGCATGCGGACGGTAGCAAGACAATCGAGGAGATATCAAAAAGGGAGTCGGTGCTTCGACGTCGGTCTCCAGGCAAGACATCTGGAGAGAGAGAAGTTGCGGCAAATGTCGAACAGGTGGTGGTGGTGGGAGCGGCCCGCGAACCCGATTGGAGTCCGCATCTCGTCGATCGTTTCTTGGCCGTTGCCGAGGCAAACGGTCTAGAGATAATCGTCGTCGTAAACAAATGTGATCTCTTTGATGGCGCACAAAAGCTCGCTGAACCGTACCTTGCCGCCGACTATCGTGTAATCCTCACCAGTGTTCCCGCTCGGCTAGGTCTGAAAACGCTCCGAACGCGCCTAGAATCACGTGTTTCACTATTCAGCGGGCCGACTGGCGTGGGCAAGTCCAGCCTCCTGAACGCGCTCCAACCGGGATTGCGGCTGAGAACTGCAGAGGTCAGCGCAAAGTCTGGTGCTGGGCGCCACACCACCGTAGCTGCTGAGATGCATTTGTTCGGTGACAACGGTTTTGTAGTGGATACACCAGGGTTGCGCGACATTGGTCTGTGGGGTCTCGAACCGGATGAGGTTGCGGCTGCATTCCCCGAATTCTTGCCACTTGCTGTCCGATGTCGTTTCGACAACTGCCGGCATTTGGAGGAGCCGGGATGTGTTGTACTGAGGGCCGTCGAGGACGGTGAGTTAGCAAGGTCCCGGCACGAATCGTATACACAGCTGCTCGAAGAAGCGGATCGTGCGGCGCGGCCATGGCGTCATTGATCGTTGCCCGCCTGCTCAACAGCTCTTCGTAGCCTTGGCCAAACATGAATAGCGAGACGCAGGAAGTTGGTTCTCTCCTCAGGGTTGTCTCTGAGCCAGCTCCAAGCTGCCTTGCAGCCCTTGCGAGTATTGCAGCTTACGCATGCTGTCACGAGATTCCCTGATGAGTTATCACCGTTCTTAACTAGCGGCTGGACATGATCAATCGTCAGATGATCGTACGTGAACACATTCGCGCAGTATACGCAGCGGAAGTCATCGCGGTGGAAGATCGCCGTGCGTCTGTTTTCTCCCATAACTGAGTCTGTCATGTTTCCCGGGGAGTTGAAATGAGTAACATGCGTTCGAGAGATCGAATCGTCGCGAATCTGGAATCGATCTACCGGGAGGCGTACGAGCGTGCGAAAGAAACCGACGACAAAGATCGCATGTTGGATCTCGACGCGTCTTTCCAGCGCGAACAGCTCATATTGGAAGTTCTCCTCGACGTTCGCGACGCATTGGGGGCGATAGGAGAAATGCCGGCAACAGAATCGGCTTTGCAGAAGATCAACACTCTCCGGAATATCGCCAGGTTCACGAAGTAGCCAGGTAAGTCATTAAATACTTCTTACGCGTGGATGGTGCAGCAGGCTGTAGCTGCTAGCTTTGTCGCGCCTCTTTGCCGAGTGCTTCTCGTATCTCTCCCGCCGCGTCGATGGCGACTTCGACGTCCAAACGCAGTGCGCGAGCCTGCTGGGTTGCCGACGTGAGGTCGGTTATCACTGCCTCAACTCCGGCAGAGCGTAATCGGAGGAGGTCAAACCGAACATTTTGGATAGCGAGCAAGCAAGACTCGAACTGTGATTCCACGGTTTCGCGTCTGTCCTTGAGCTCCACCAGAGAATCCCGCTGCCTTTGCAGCAACTCGATCCGCCTATCATCTTCTTCGGAGTCGTCGGAACCTTCTTTTAGGGCATTTATACGCGAGTCTAGCTCCTCCACGGTCTCGATACCCAACCCGCTTTCCATGCCATTCAACGCTCTGCCCAAATCCATTGCACGTTCCATCAAGGACTCTACAGTCTGAACGACATCTGGCAGCAGCTGTTTGTCCGCCTCTGGCAACCTCTGGACAGTCTGCAAAATCGCTGCCTGATCTTTTCGCATCTGTTCGATCTGCTCGGCGTACTTGCCGAACTCCTGAGCCTGAGCCTTTGGCATTGGCGCGGGCAGGGGTGCGACGGGAGCTCCGGGTCCCTGTGAAGCGGCAAGCAGCGAGTCTTTAGCAGGCGGCGGACTCAAGACGTCGCGCATGCTATAACCTTCCGCCCAGAGCTTGCCGTACTGTGATGCCAAACCGATTCCCCATGCAATCGCGGGGAAGAGGAACCAAGGTTGGTCGACTCCGGTCGTGACAACGTTGAGGAGGAGCAGGCCGCCGTTCACCGATACGTAGGACGCGAAGTTCGATCTGAACTTCCGAACGAGGCTCGCCTCTCCCGCTTTCGGTTCCTCTTCCTTCTTTGCTGGTGCCCTGGTCCTGTCGCGGTGTCGGACGGGAGGCTTGGCGCGGCGGTGGTCGCTTCCTCCTTGATCGGGCCGTCGCTGTCGCTCATCCCACCATTCACCCCAATCCCGAGGACGCTCGCGCGATCGTTCGGGCAACCGCCGCTGTGGGCTCTTTGCTGCTGAAGGACGACGGGCTGCCGATTGGCGCGGCCGGTACGGGCCAGCCGTGCGGCTTTCGAGAGCGCGACGCAATGCATCGGCCGTCGGCCAGCGGTTTTCAGGATCCTTCTCGAGGCACCGCATAACCGTCATTGCCAGCTCGTCCGGAATCTCAGATCTGATTCGCATCAGGTCGGGCGGTGGTTCGGTTATCTGCTTCATCAAGAGGCCGGGAACAGTCGGTGCACGGAAGGGAGGTTTTCCGGACAACATCTCGAAGGCAACGATTCCCAACGCGTAGAGATCACTTCGAGCGTCGATGTCACTTTCACCGGCTGCTTGCTCGGGGCTCATATATGTTGGCGTTCCGAGTGCTACACCCGTTCCGGTCAACGTGCCGGCACCGGCTTCTGACAACGCCTTTGCAATTCCAAAGTCCGTGACCATCACGCGTCGCCGCGTGCCCTCGAGAAGGATGTTGTCGGGCTTCACGTCCCGATGGATGATGCCCGTTGCGTGTGCGAGACCTAGTGCGTCCGCCGTTTCCTTGATGATCCGTCTCGCCTCTTCGACCGGAAGGCGACCGCGCCTGCGCAGTCGTTGAGCAAGCGACTCCCCGTCCACGAAACCCATGACGAAGTAAACCAGGTCGTTCTTCTCGCCAACGGTGTGTATCGGCACGATGTGAGGATGGGACAGCCTCGCGGCGGTCTGTGCCTCTCTGATGAAGCGCTTCTTAATCTCCTGACGGAACGCGAGCTCGGGAGGAAGGAGCTTGATTGCAACGCGACGCTTCAACTGCTGATCGCGAGCACTATAGACCACGCCCATACCGCCACGGCCTATCTCTCCCTCAATCACGTACGAGCCGGCGAGAACGTCGGCCAGTCGAGCAGCAAGTGGTTCTAACGATGCTTCGTCCATGTGGCGCCTAGTCAAGTCCGAGCGTAGATTAACTTGGCTCAAAGTAGCTCGCAACCTGTGGCTATTCTCGTCTTGGAGGCATATGCGCTGGTTGAACGATGACTCGGGCAGACGTTGGGGAGTCGAACGCGTTGGGCGGACGTCGGGTATGGTTCCCACAAAGAAGGCAAAAGAGGCTTCGCTTCCCGAGCCGATGGACATCGTCCGTTTCAGCTGTGCGTCGGATCAGGCGGAAGGTGCGCGGGAGGTGACAACCCGAGCCGGTCTTCTGGAGCAGCTGACCGACTCTGAGCTTTTGGCCCTCCTGAAGATCGCTCGGCACGTCTAGTAGCTCGACAGAATTCCCCGCGGCTTTCCAATCCAACACAACAGATCCGCCACCCTGGCAGTAGCTGAGTACGTGCATGCCAAAACGGCGTGCGATAGCACACAAATGCCACAATAACCTGCCAGATTCCGTTGTATGCGGGCATGATACGTGCGAATCGCTTTCAACCTGCAGTGCACCTGATCTAGTTAATACTGACACGGGATGGCAATTATGACCGAGTCATCAAGGACGCGAAAGCGATTGCCTGTTCTACCCCTACGTGGACTGGTGCTCTTTCCTGGAGTTACAGCACCCATAGGGGCCGGCCGACCGCGAACGCTAGCGGCCATCGATGCTGCACTGAAATCGGAGGATCGACTCATCTTCGCCGTGTGCCAACGCGAAGACAGGGAAGACGTAAAGCCGGAAGGCCTCTTCACGATGGGTACAATTGCGCGCATCGGCCAACTGCAGCGCGGACTCGGTGGCGTACAGCTTCTCCTTCAAGGCGAGGTCCGAGGAACTGTACTCCAGTACAACGAAGCAGAGAAGCACCTCGAGGCTGTTGTGCTCGAAGCGCCGGATTTGGAGGCGATCGAGCCTGATGGAGCTGCTTTCCAAGCGTTGTACCGAGAAACGCGTGAGCGGGCTTCGGAACTAGGAGAGAAGCAGGGGATACCAGACGAGGTTGTTCAACAGGTTCTCGAAGGTGTGGAAGATCCTGGGAGATTCTCAGATTTGGTAGCCGGTTATGCCGAAATCTCCCCCCAAGATCGCCAGAACCTTCTCGAAACGCTCGGAGTCGAAGAACGCCTCCGTCGAGTACTGCTGCACGTGCAGCGTCAGATCGGATTGCTCGACGCGCAGGCGGACATCAAGTCGCAGGTTCAGGAGGAACTCGGGGAACGCCAGCGCGAGATGTTCCTGCGTGAGCAACTCAAGGCCATTAGACAGGAATTAGGTGAGAACGACGATTCGGGTGACGTTGACGAACTGCGAGAACGTTTGGAAGAGCTGGAGTTGTCCGATGATGTTCGGAAAGAGGTCAAACGAGAACTTGGAAGGTTGGAGCGGGCTCCGCGCGAGTCGATGGAGTCGCAGGTAATTCGCACGTTCCTCGAGACCATTGTTGAGCTGCCTTGGAGCGAACGTACAGAAGACCATCTCGATCTCAAGTCAGCTGAGACAGTGCTGGACGAGGATCACTACGGCCTACAGGACGTGAAAGACCGCGTGCTCGAGTACCTTGCGGTTCGCAAGTTGCAGAATCAGCGCTCAAATGGCGACGAGCCCGTGGGGAATGAAGACGATCGTCGGCCCAAGGGCACGATCCTGTTGTTTGTCGGACCTCCGGGTACCGGCAAGACATCGGTTGCGAAGTCGATTGCTCGGGCGATGGGCCGTGAATACGTCCGCATTGCCCTAGGTGGTGCAAGAGATGAGGCGGATATTCGAGGCCACCGACGGACCTACGTTGGCGCGATGCCGGGGCGGATCATCGACGGGCTAAAAAGAGCGGGAACAAAGAACCCGGTTTTTTTGCTGGACGAGGTCGACAAACTCGGAATCTCATTCCAGGGTGACCCGGCATCGGCATTGCTGGAGGTGCTCGATCCGGCACAGAACGACAGTTTCACCGACCACTACTTGGGAGTTCCCTTCGATCTGTCGGAGGTAATGTTCATAGCTACCGCGAACTTGCAGGCGAGCATTCCACCGGCGCTGCTCGACCGAATGGAATCAGTGACGTTTTCCGGATACACGGAGAGCGACAAGCTGGCGATCGCACGGCAGTACTTGCTCCCACGCCAGAGATCGCAAGCTGGCCTGTCGACCGAACAACTGACGGTGGCAGACGGAGCAATATCCAGCCTGATATCCAGATACACACGCGAAGCTGGTGTTCGGCAGTTGGAGCGGGAACTCGGCAAGGTGGCGAGAAAGGTAGCGCGCCGGATTGCCGCAGATGAGGCTGAGAGCGTTTCGGTCGAGCGCGACGACGTTTCTGAAATCCTCGGCCGCCCGACGGTGCACCCAGAACATGCGGCGAAGCAAGATCAGGTCGGCATTGCTACGGGCCTTTTTTACACTCCGGCCGGCGGCGACATCATGTTCGTTGAGGTCTCGGTTATGCCGGGCAAAGATCAGCTCGTGCTTACTGGACAGCTCGGTGACGTGATGAAGGAATCGGCTCGGGCTGCTCTGTCATATGCGAAATCGCACGCCACCGACTTGGACATATCAGAAGACGATTTGTCTGGAAAGGACGTGCATGTGCATGTCCCGGCGGGAGCGATTCCGAAAGATGGACCATCGGCTGGAGTGACCATGGCAGCAGCCCTAGTCAGCAGACTCTCAGGAGTACCGGTTCGTCACGATGTCGCCATGACCGGAGAAGTCACATTATCAGGGCGGGTGCTTCCGATTGGTGGTGTGAAGGAAAAAGTACTTGGCGCTAGCCGGGCCGGAATCACCACAATCATCCTCCCGAAGGAGAACCTCGCGGATCTGGAAGATCTTAGCGATGAAGAAAGGGAACGAATAACGGTACATCCCGTGGAGATGCTGAGTGATGTGCTGTCTTTTGCCCTGCAGGCTATCTAGCAGGTTACGTGCTACTCAGACGTACTCTAAGCTCCAGCCCGCAAGTTTGGCTATTAGCGCAAGACGGAAAGTGACGTCTGCTCGCCTGCGTTCCGGCGTCCGGCCATCTAGCTCGAGAGGGAAAGCGAAATCTGGAAGCCGTGACGTACCTTTCGGGACAGCTCTCAAGTTTCTTGGGCTCCAGACTCCCTGTTCGTCACAGTCTTGGAGAAGTCGGGCAAGTACCCGTTGAGCTGAGGGTAATACTTCAAGCAATCCCAGGCGCACCATTAACTCGATCCAATGCAATGCCCACGGAATATCCGGAGTGTTGCCCCGCTTGTCTGCCTTGAGGGGGTCACCCAAGAAGTGATAGGTCGGCTTGATTGCCTTGCGTCCGATATGGATGGTCCAAGATTTCTTGGGTGCCGGTTTCGCTAGGAATCGTCCCAGCCTTTCCACGAATCCCGCTCTTTCTCGTTGCAGCCTCGGCATATACGCCAGCATGGATACTGAGAACAGCGTAGGTGGGTGCGCATCAGGATGAAGAATGTGCTTCGCTGCCTTCTTTTGCAGCGGTCCGTCCGCGAGCTCACTTCGCAAGAATTGCGACACATCTGATATGACCTTGTGTGCGGAACCACGCACTCTTGGGTCCTCAATGCGCTGTGCGTGTGCCAGGGCGCATGTCACGCCCTCGCGAAGGAAGGTGCGCGCCCACGCCCTGAGTTCAGGGTTGCCAGCAGCGGGTTTTTGATACTCGAACCAGAGCGCAGGCGTTTCATCTCGAGACAGAACTCGATAGAACAGCCGCTCAGCCAATCGGAACGAACGCGAGATCTGAGGCACGCCAAGCTCAACTAAACGACGGTATTGCGCCACTGTCCCGACATCTTTGATACCCTGTGATTTGAGCGGAGCGATCCCCAGCATGTTGCCGCTCCACAAGCCGTTTTGCCACTGTTTTCGGGCTAATTGCTTCACCAAACGATACTGCGACACCTCCTTTGTCATTGCAGCCAGATCATCGGCGGACAGGGATTTGGGTGGCAGTATAGCGGTTGCGACGCGCAGCTGGATGGGCGCGCACGCGTTCTCTCGGAGCCAGGTGACAGGGACTCGGTGGTGTGTGGGCAGTTCCAGGGTAATTCCCCTGTGGAGGAACAGTTGCCGAGTATTGGCGGGAAACTATCGTCTCGGCCGCGTTTCGGCCAGTGGTCTGCCCGAAACCGCCGTCAGGCGGTCATTTCTGTCGCTGTTGGTGGAATCGCTCTGCACGGGACAGACAGCGCGGGCCAAACCGCCTCTCCTTCCCATGGCTGACTCGCTTGCCAGCACGACGGCACCATCGTCGAAGAAATCCACCGCCTCTCCCTGTGGTTGCCTCAACCCTATCCAGCAAGGTGGACCCCTCAATTGCCAAACGCCATCGGCGTGGAATCTGAAGAAATAAAGCTCAGTATATGTGCGGACTACCAGCAATTCGCCCGATGGCGACACGGCGGCCGCTGTCACGAGGTTTCCGAATCGCCGCGCCGGCCTGATTGGTAGTGTATCTACGAGTCTCGCCCTCACAGACCGCTCGTCGGTTTTGTTGGACGGAATTGAATACAGCACGATTGGACCGCGGGTACCCTTTGTCACTAGCAGCACCTCGCCGTCGGGCGTTACCGCCAGAGCCTCGACATCTTGTGGGCCTTCGGGATAACGAACGCGCAACTCGTGAGCTCGTTTCGTTCGGATCTCGTCTTCACCCGAAAGTGTCGAGATGTCCGGCTCGGGAACGATGTAGATAATCCCTCTGCTGCGATTGCCTGCGTTGTCGCCGGTATCGGCGATGTAGAGACATGCTCTGTCCTTCTCTTTTCCAAGACAAGGTCCTAGTGCAATGTCCTCCCAATCCCTGGCATCCGCCCCCCTCACTTGGAAACGTGCCAACACTGTGCCCGTGAGATTGGTCGCGTAAATCCGTGCCCGGTCGCCGGAGTCGTTGTGGGTCCAGAATACTCCGGGCTGAGTACGACTTGCCGCTATGCCTGAGCTTTCGTCCAGTCGGCCCGATCGAAACTCTCCAGTTATTTCAAAAAGGCTGGGCTGCACTGACTGAGCTGTGACAGCAGTGATGTTACTGGCCGCCCACAGCACAATCGGAATAAGCTTTCTGGTTCCGTCTCTTCTCACAGATATACTCCTCTAAAGACGTTCTCTCAAATTGTATGCCCAAGGTTGCCAGCGTGACAGTGGGCAGCCATTTTTCGACCCCATGAATCCATCATTGAGTCAGATTTCCACTGAAAAACTCCCGGAAGAAGTGCTTTTCACCGGTCGAGTGCTGTATTTGGCCGACGATCCAGAGCTGATAACGCGGCAATTAGGGGGAGAAGACCTTGAATTGCCCCTGCCTGCCCCGCTCCGCGACAACATCTCCACCGATGAGATAACGCCGGCATACATCTGCTACTACTACGACGACACGCTTGGTGACTTCCCGTACCTGGGCTTGAAAGCGGGCTCCGACTTTCCGATTTCTCGTGGGAGCGTTAGAAACGGTGGGTTCGTCTGTTCTGTGAGCGGCAAGCGGCGCGGAAAGGGTTCGTCACGCGAGCAGTCGCCGTACGCCGAGATGTGTGCGGGCATCAAAGTGGTAATGGCCGAAAACATCGAGCGCATATATCGGGAGAACTGTCAGAACCTCGGCATCCTCACCAGCACCGATTTCTCCCTGATCGACCGGATACGCAAAGGCGAACCGATTCCGCTCAGCGAATTCACTCGCGGAGAGGGTGAAATCACTCGAGAGATCATCGAGTATGGTGGCCTCTTCAAGTACAATGTCGCTCGTCTGCAAGGCAAAGCAATCGTTCCACAGATAGAGACGCAACAACGGTTAATGACTCTGGGCGAGAAGATCCTCGCGCGTCATTGGGTCACCGACCTCGCACGGAACGAAGTTGGCCTAGAGCATGTCAAGCCAACGGACGAGGGATTCGTTCGCACCGACATTCGGTTCAGCCACGAATATGTCACACCTATGTCGGCGATATTCTGGGAAGATCTGGTAGGAGAAGAAGAAAAGGTCGTGGATCCCGAGTCGGTGTTCTTCTTTCGCGACCACCTGACATTCCTCGAGACAACCATGACTGAGGAGCGAAAGGCCTCGGGTCTGTTAGATGTGGCTCTCCAGCTGAAGCAGAAACAGGAGGAATTCGCCGCCAAGCAGGGAGTCACGCTCTACGGTGAACTGCCAAGGCCCGAATCGGGAGAACCCGTTGGTTCGGAAGCGATCTGCCACTCGAAGATCCTCGAATCCCACGCCCTCCCAGGACACCTCGTGATCGGAAGCGACTCGCACACCCCCCATGCTGGAGCGATAGGGTGTATTGCGTTCGGCGTTGGCACGACCGCGATTTTCAACTCATGGCTGAC
This sequence comes from Gemmatimonadota bacterium, assembly GCA_039589395.1. Lineage (GTDB taxonomy): Bacteria > Gemmatimonadota > Gemmatimonadetes > Gemmatimonadales > GWC2-71-9 > JBDGYW01. Next base: position 3,824 of record JBDHHK010000064.1, on the reverse strand, counting down.
GAAAGATGTGCGGATCAAAGTACCTGGATCGGTACTCGTTCGAGTGAACGGAACGGCTCCGGAAAATGTCACCGCCAAGGACTTCATGCTGGAAATACTTCGTAATCCGTACGTCAAAAACGGTCATGCAATCGGCAAGATCATTGAGTATTCCGGCGATGCAGTCGCGGCACTCCCCGTGGATGATCGAGCAACGATGACCAACATGGCCGCCGAAGTAGGGGCCTTCACGGGAATCGTTGAGCCGGACGAGAATGTAGTCGACTTTTTGGTTCAGGAACGCAAAATGGAGGTCGCAGCTGCCCGCAAGAGCCTAGAGGGACTGCATTCAGATCCCGGAGCCGAATATGAGGAGATCATCGAAATATCCGCGCCCGAACTGAGGCCATTCGTGGCCCTCCCCGGTGATCCTGGCAACGGAAAGTTCGTGGATGAGCTCGATGATGTCGTGAAGATCGATATAGCCTACGGCGGATCGTGCACCGGCGCCAAGAAGGCGGATATGGATATGTATGCGCGCGTCTTCAAACAGGCTTTGGCAAGCGGCAAAAAAGTGCATCCGGAAGTCAGCTGCTTCATACAATGTGGCTCTCAAGAGGTTAAGAGGTATTGCGAAGAAAAAGGCTATGTGGACGTGTTCAGGGAGGTCGGAGCGGAATTCATCGAGCCCTCGTGCGGAGCGTGTATCAACGCCGGGCGCGGAGTCTCGTACAGCGCCGACACTGTCACAATCAGCGCCATCAACCGGAACTTCCCCGGGCGCTCTGGGCCCGGGCAGCTGTACCTCGCGAGTCCCTATACGACCGCTGCCAGCGCAATCGCTGGCCAGATTATAGCTTGGGAGCCTTCGTAGGCGTCTCCAGACTGTCGACCAATAGCGTACCATTAAAAGCGCCCCGGCAGATGACTGTAGGGGCGCAGCGCTTTTCCGGGTCTTCGATAATCTGTGTTTACCTGTTCTCTTTCGGACGATTTTGGGAACCGGGTTCGTCAGTTGGATCTCCACCGTCCCGACGAAAAGCGCCGGCTGGATACCTCCCACTTGCATTCCATAAGACCCAATCTGTGAGACCTACATCTTCGACCGCGTCGATCTCCGCCCTTACCTCAGTGGCCGTGTAGCGGACCCGCCTGATCGAGAACGACTGGAGAAATGGGCGTATCTTCGCTGCTCCGTCGATTGCCTCCGCTCTCTCGATCCCGTCTACCAACGCGCGCCGCACCGTCTCGTAGGGCTCTGCGTTGGGAAATGAGATACCATATGCCCCGGCGTGGTAGTGACTTGGGTACACCATTGGAAGCACGACATCGGTGATTCTGAGAACATCCTCCCAATATTGACCGATTCCCAGGTCGCTCCGTGCACTGGTTGCAAGTCCAAAGACGTCGGCCGTAAACGGTACACCGAGTGCTTTGACCCTCTGTGCGGCTAATTCGAGGTTTCTGCGGACACCGTTCCTCCGCGACTCACCAGGCCTTCGCCAGCCGAATATCGCCCGCTCCAGATTCTCGGCCGGCTCGTCGGGGAACCTCACGTAGTCGAACTGAATCTCGCGGAAACCCATCAGCACCGCTTCAGCGGCGATGTCTGCGGCATAGAGCCAGACGGAGTCGCAGTATGCGTCGACCCAAGGGTCTCCAAACCGGTCGTGCCATAATCCACCGTCAACGTCGCGCACCGCCCAGTCCGGCTTGTGGTTGGCAAGCATTGTGTCTTTTGCCACCACGATTCGGGCAATGGAGTGAATACCGTGTTCGTCCAAGATACCGAGCCGTTCGCGGACATTTCTTGCCCGTACCAAGCGATTTGCACCGATTTCGACAGCGGTTGGAATGGATGATCGGTACGTGATAAAGCCACGCACATCCTTGACGTCAATTACAAACGCATTGATCTCGGTGGTGTCTGCTAGTGCCAGCAAGTCGTAGAATCGGTCCGATCCAAACACCCAGGCGTTCATGTACAAACCCCGCACCGCCGCCGGCGGTTCTCCGGGGGGGGGCGCCGGCAACCGTATCGAGGCGAAGTCCTCTGGAAGAATCTCGGCGATGTAGTTGGGGCGTCTTTCGCGAATATGGACGTCCAGCCATCGGGAGCGCGTTGAATCTTGCCCAAGAACACCCTCGGTACCGACGATGGTTAGGACAAACGCCGTCCACATGCAAAAACTGAAGGCACGCATCATCGAGTTGTTATAAGGGCGATCAACGCCCTCCCTCGATGATTGACAGCTCTACGCGGCGATTCCTGGCTCTGCCTTCTGCTGTACCGTTGGGAGCAATTGGCCTATCGGGCCCGTACCCCTCCGCGACCATCCGCTCGGGCGAAACACCTTGCCGAGCCAAGTACATCATCACGGCCCTCGCCCTCGCCAGCGAGAGTCTAGTGTTCACTTCGGGACTGCCGGTCGCGTCGGTGTGACCGGCGATCTCAATGCGGATTTCTGGGTGTGCCTGCAGTGAAGCGGCAACCTCGTCGAGCGTGGCAAAGGATTCTTCTGTCAGCACAGATCTACCGGAGGCGAAAGTGACACCCTGAAGCACCAGAGGCCTGCGCTGACCCTGTTCAACCGTGAACAGCACTGGACACCCTACCGCGTCTACGTTTTGGCCCGGTGCGGTATTGGGGCAGCGATCCTGCGGATCGGCTATGCCGTCTCCGTCGGTGTCCTGAGCAACCTCACATCCTCGAGCGTCGACATCTGTTCCCAATGGAGTTCCAGGGCAGGCGTCCACGTCGTTCAGCACACCGTCTGCATCGGTATCGGTGGGACAGCCAGTCTGATCGACCGCTACACCTGGCGGAGTGCCGGGACACCGATCGAGTCCGTCGAACACGGTGTCACCGTCCCCGTCCAACGGGCACCCATCCTCGTCGATGGTAGCCCCGGTCGGAGTACTCGGACAACTATCAAGGCCGTCAAACACTCCGTCGGCGTCACCATCGGTCGGGCATCCTCTTTCGTCCGTCCGTGCACCAGCGGGAGTCTCCGGACAAACGTCAATGCCATCGAGGACCTCGTCGCCGTCGGTGTCGCTCGGACAACCCTCAGCATCCACTGTGGCGCCAGCTGGGGTGCCAGGACACGCATCTAGTCCATCCAATATTACGTCCCCGTCGGTGTCGCTCGGACAACCAACGTCATCAACTGTTGCTCCAAGTGGAGTGCGCGGACACTGGTCATTCCTATCACGTACGAGGTCATGGTCGCCGTCGCGTGGCGGTCCTCCAAAGGCAAACACCGATAATCCCGCGGAAATGCTGAAGTTGGTCGATGGTGAAAACGTCCCGTGCCCTTCGATTCGAAGGCCCGCGCGTCCGCCCAACGAAAGTCGATTCCCGACCACGCCGTGAAATCCCGTTACTGTTTCGTCCAACGCGCCTGCATAGAATACTCGCTCGACACCTGCTCCCAGGTAAAATGCGCTCCAGCCAGTGGTGTGCGCGTGAGCGAGGAGAGTGCCGCTCAATCTGGTCACGTCAACGCGCTGGCCGGATTCCGTGGTGTTAGTAACCACGTAGTCGCCGGTGCCATCGACGGAAAAGGCGCGAGTCAAGAAATAGCCCAAGTGTGCGCCGGCGCCGAATGCACGATCGAGGGCAAGTGTGTCGCCGTGTTTCGCGGAAATTCCAAAGGCCCCCAGCTCTACTTGGCCTGCGGTTCCTGATTGAGCGAAACATGGTATCGAGATTAGCGCCGTGCACGCGAACAGCGCGTACATGGCCTGACGGGAACAACGGATAGATGTTGGCATGAAAACCAATCTAAGAAGTCTTGGTTGGGGTGTCAGTACTTTTTCTGCCGATCGGCCGTATCCGGCGT